>DASUIL010000333.1:0-16406 GCA_036273075.1 Fluviicoccus sp.
TGTTGACGGGCTGCTTCGAGGACAAGGAAAGCCAGAACGGCGCCTACGATGTCATGGCCGGATTCGATCCCGTGCCGCTGGGAACCAACCCGTTGATCATCCCATTTCCTTTTGACGCGCTGTTTGCCGGTTCGGCTACGCCAACCCTGAATATTCCCGGAGCTGACAGCAACGAACTGGTCGCGCAGGCCAACCAGTTGGACGGCTTTTCAACGACAGCCTCCGGTTTCATTGACGTGTTCGGTTTTCTGGACATGGATACGGTGGCGGCGAACTTGGTCATCGTGAATCTTTCGACCGGCGTTATCCTTCAGCCAGAGGTCGATTTTACGGTTCAGTCCGCAACCTACATTGACAAGACCGGCGTGGCGCTTAACCGCCAGCGCACCCGTATCCTGATCGAACCGCTGAAGCCGCTGGCGGCGTCAACCACCTATCTGGTCGGCTTGAAGAAAGGGGTGAAGACTGTCGATGGCGGTAACCTCTATCCCAGCCCGATGTTCCGCATCCTGGCGAGCGGCACCAAGATTGCCGACCAGACCGATCCCCTGCTGGCGAAATATACGGATCCGGCCAAGCGCGCCCAACTGGAAGCGCTCCGCTCCCAGATCATTAATCCTTCGGTGAACCTGCTGGCCACCTTCGGCCATGTCGCGGCTGACGATTTGGTGCTGGCTTACCGTTTTACCACCCAAAGCACGACCAAGACGCTCGATAAGGTCGCGGCCGCCGCCACGGCACAACCGATCGCGGTGGCGAATACCGGCCTGAACACTCGCACGATCAACCCGGCGGCGGGCCTGCCCGCCATCGCGGATGTCTATGCCGGCTTCACCACGGTGCCTTCCTTCCAGAAAACTGCAGGCGGAGACACGCACTCCACACTTCCGCTGACTTCCTTCTGGGCGGCTGACGCCACCCAGCCGGATCTGGGGGCCAAGCATCTCGGCATCATTCCCTGCGGGGCGTATGCCGTGGGCGCAGATGTCGGCGGCGTGACAGGTGCTCCCAGCGCCAGCACCACGGCCTGCTTCCCGATCCCGAAAGTTCAGTCCGTTGAAAAAATTCCCTTGCTCGTGACGGTGCCGAATGCAGCCTCCGGTCAGGCCAAGCCAGCCGGCGGCTGGCCGGTGGTCATCTTCCAGCATGGCATCACCCGTAACCGCACCGACCTCATCGCCGCCGCTCCGGCGCTGGCGCAGGCCGGGTTCGTCGGGGTGTCCATTGACCTGCCCCTGCATGGTCTGGAACCCTCCAGCCCCTTGCACGGCAACGCGCTGTTTGCCGGCACGCTGGCGGCCGCGTTGATGACGGGCGAGCGGACGTTTGATCTGGATCTGATCAATAACACGACAGGTGCGCCGGGCAAGGATGATGTGACTGACGGATCCGGTGCCCATTTCATCAATCTGGTCAGTCCGATCACCAGTCGTGACAATCTGCGTCAGGGTGCCTCGGACCTCCTGTACCTGAGCAAGAGCCTGGCCAATCTGGATCTGGATGGCGACACCGTGCCTGACATTGACATGTCGCAGGTTCGCTTCGCCTCGATCTCGTTGGGTGGTGTGGTGGGCGGCGTATTTCTGGGCGCGGATGCGGGGGCGGGCAAGGTAGTCGGCGCAGCGGCCATGTCGGTCACCGGCGGCGGCATCGGCAAGCTGCTGGATGCGTCGAGGTACTACGGCCCGATCGTCGCGGGAGGCTTGGAGGCTGCTACGGCCGCCAAGGCTGCGGAGTTTCAGGTGCATGAGGGGAATGAGAACTATGAAACCTTCCTGCGCATGGCCCAGACCCTCGTGGATAGCGGTGATCCGATCAACTATGCCGTTTCTGCGCGTACCAATCACCCGACCTTGCTGACCGAACTGCTGAACGATGGCACCGTGCCCAACATGGCGGTCGCCGGACCGGTTTCCACCGGTCAGGATCGTGTACAGCAAACCGGCTACCTGAGCGGGACCGAACCGATGGCGAAGATCATGGGCCTGACCCTGGTCAGTCCGCCGGTGAATGGCAGCACAGCAGCCCGGGCTCCGATCCTGGGTGCCAATCTCGGCCTGTGGGTGCAGTTCAACAGCGGCCGCCACGGTTCGCTGATCGATCCGCGCCCGGTCAGTGAAACACCGACCGCCGCCGAGCAGCTGGAGGCGTACAACGTCACCGTCGAAATGCAGAAGCAGATGGTCAGCTTCCTGAAGTCCAACGGTATGTGCCTGCCGATCGGTGCGGGCAGCAGCTGCGTCGCCCCGTAAGGTAACGCCGGGCCCCGGCCTCCGGAGACAAAATCCGGGGCCCGGGGCCTTTTTCATCCAATCCTGTTTTACCCCGCCGCCGCACGCGCATATAATTGACGACTTTTCCTGCCCGTGAGTGATGCGCCATGCTGACCATCGTTCAGGAAGCCCTCACCTTTGATGATGTGCTTCTCCTGCCCGCCTACTCCGAAGTCCTGCCCAAGGACGTCTGCCTGAAAACCCGTCTGACGCGCGGCATCCAACTGAACATCCCGCTGGTGTCCGCCGCCATGGATACCGTGACCGAAGCGGGCATGGCCATTGCCATCGCACAGGAAGGCGGCATCGGCATCCTGCACAAGAACATGGATATCGCCGCGCAGGCCGCACAGGTGCGCCGCGTCAAGAAGTACGAGGCGGGCATGGTCAAGGATCCGATCACCGTCGGTCCCGAAACCACCATCCATGCCCTGCTGGCGCTCACCCAGGCCCATCGCATCTCCGGTGTGCCGGTGGTGCAGGGCGATAACCTCGTCGGCATCGTCACCAGTCGTGACCTGCGCTTCGAGACCCGCCTGGACCAGCCGGTGTCGGCCATCATGACGCCCAAGGATAAGCTGGTGACGGTCAAGGAAGGCGAGTCTTCCGAGACCATCAAGGCGCTGCTGCACCAGCACCGCATTGAAAAAGTGCTCGTCATTGACGACGCCTTCAAGCTGAAGGGCCTGATCACCGTCAACGATTTCCGCAAGGCCGAGATGTACCCCAACGCCTGCAAGGACGATCAGGGTCGCCTGCGAGTCGGCGCGGCGGTCGGCACCGGCGCGGACACCGCGCAGCGGGTCGAGGCGCTGATTGAGGCCGGGGTGGATGTGATCGTGGTGGACACCGCGCACGGCCATTCCAAGGGCGTGATCGATCGCGTGGCCTGGATCAAGAAGAACTACCCCAACATGCAGGTGATCGGCGGCAACATCGCCACCGGCGATGCCGCGCTGGCGCTGCTGGACGCCGGAGCGGACGCGGTCAAGGTCGGTATCGGCCCCGGCTCCATCTGCACCACCCGCATTGTGGCCGGGATCGGCGTGCCGCAGATCGGCGCGGTCGATGCTGTCGCCCGCGCGCTGAATGACCAGATTCCCCTGATCGCCGACGGCGGCATCCGCTTCTCCGGCGACATTGCCAAGGCCATCGCCGCTGGCGCCAGCGTCATCATGGTAGGTTCGCTGCTGGCCGGCACCGAAGAAGCGCCGGGTGAGGTTGAGCTGTTCCAGGGCCGTTACTACAAGGCCTATCGCGGCATGGGTTCGCTGGGCGCCATGTCCGGCCTGACCGGTTCCAGCGACCGTTACTTCCAGGACGCTTCCGCCGGGGTCGAAAAGCTGGTGCCGGAAGGCATTGAAGGTCGCGTGCCCTACAAGGGGCCGATGAGCGGCATCATCCACCAGTTGATGGGCGGCCTGCGTTCCTCTATGGGCTACACCGGCTCCGCCACCATCCAGGACATGCGCACCAAGCCGAAGTTCGTGAAAATCACGTCCGCCGGCATGAAGGAATCGCATGTCCACGATGTGACCATTACCAAGGAAGCGCCGAACTACCGCGTTGGTTGATACAACCCGTTGATGGCGACGCAGGGGCAATTCGCAAATTGCCCCTGTGTCTTTTCATCCGGCCCCGTTTGCACCATGACTCCGTTTCCGCAGGTTGACCTATGCAACTCGACATTCATTCCCACCGTATCCTGATTCTCGATTTCGGTTCGCAGTACACCCAGCTGATCGCCCGCCGCGTGCGTGAACTGGGCGTGTTCTGCGAATTGCGCGCCTATGACGCCACCGAAGAGGAAATCCGCGCCTTCAATCCGAAGGGCATCATCCTCTCCGGCGGCCCGGAGTCGGTGACGGAAGCCGGTTCGCCGCGGGCTCCCGACGTCGTGTTCAAGCTGGGTCTGCCGGTACTGGGCATCTGCTACGGCATGCAGACCATGGCCGAGCAGTTGGGCGGCAAGGTTGGCACCTCCGACCTGCGCGAATTCGGCTATGCCGAAGTGAAGATCGAGCAGGAAGACGCTTTCTTCGCCAACATCCACGACCGCGCCGGGTATCTGGATGTGTGGATGAGCCACGGCGACAAGGTGGTGAAGTTGCCGGAAGGCTTTAATGTTACTGCCAGCACTCCCAGCTGCCCGATCGCCGCGATGAGCTGCGACGCCCAGCGTTTCTACGGCATCCAGTTCCACCCGGAAGTGACGCACACGCTGCAGGGCGAGGCGCTGCTGCGCCGTTTCGTGCGTGAGATCTGCGCATGCGACGACCTGTGGACCCCGGCCCGCATCATCGAGGACAGCATCCAGCGCGTGCGCGAGCAGGTGGGGGATGACGAAGTGCTGCTGGGCCTCTCCGGCGGTGTGGACTCTTCCGTGGTGGCGGCGCTGCTGCATCGCGCCATCGGCGACAAGCTGACCTGCGTCTTCGTCGACAACGGTCTGCTGCGCAAGAACGAAGGCGACATGGTCATGGAGATGTTCGCCAAGAACATGGGCGTCAAGGTGATCCGCGCCGATGCCGAAGCCCAGTTCCTGGGGCAACTCGCCGGGGTCAGCGATCCGGAAGCCAAGCGCAAGATCATCGGCCGCGTCTTTATTGACGTCTTCGCCGAGCAGGCGCGGCAGCTGAACGGCGTGAAATGGCTGGCGCAAGGCACCATTTACCCGGACGTGATCGAGTCCGCCGGCAGCAAGACCGGCAAGGCGCACAACATCAAGTCGCACCACAATGTCGGCGGCCTGCCGGACGACATCCAGTTCAAGCTGGTGGAGCCGCTGCGCGAGCTGTTCAAGGATGAAGTGCGCAAGATCGGCCTGGAGCTGGGCCTGCCTTATGACATGGTCTATCGCCACCCGTTCCCTGGCCCCGGTCTGGGCGTGCGCATCCTGGGTGAAGTGAAGAAGGAATACGCCGACGTGCTGCGCGAAGCGGACGCCATTTTCCTGGAAGAGCTGCACAAGGCCGGGTGGTATCACCGCACCAGCCAGTCCTTTGCCGTCTTCGTACCGGTGAAATCGGTCGGCGTGGTCGGCGACGGCCGTCGTTATGCCTGGGTGATCGCGCTGCGCGCGGTGGAAACCATCGACTTCATGACCGCCCGCTGGGCGCATCTGCCCTACGAGTTGATCGAGAAGGTGTCCAACCGCATCATCAACGAGATCGCCGATGTCTCGCGGGTGGTGTACGACGTGTCCTCGAAGCCACCGGCAACGATCGAGTGGGAATAGTCTTCAAGGCGGCCAAACGTGATTTGAGTGTTAAGCTCTGCATGTTGGTCTGTTGCCGGAAGTTGATGACGGGGCTGTTTGAGATACTCTGAGTCGTGCGCGCTTCCGTCAGGGTGAGTGAGGCGTTCAGATTGTATTGAAGGCGGCTCCGTGCCAAAGGCGACTGAGATTGAAACTGCAATAAAGGACTCAGGCTGTTCCGGGTCGTCACGATTGGTGCCGATGGAATTTTCCGGCTGGTATTTGTATCAGGCGTGAAAGAGCGAATTCGCAATGGAGGCGCTCTCATGCTTGATGGCGCTGATTCCGCCGTGAAAAATTGCTGGGGAAGTCGGCTTTCTGAGTCCAGAAAATGACAATAAACGCTAATCTCTCGCACCCAAAGTACCGTCCCGATATAGACGGTTTGCGCGCTGTCGCGGTTCTGGCGGTTGTTGTATTTCATGCCTTTCCTGATTGGCTGGAAGGTGGATTCATAGGCGTCGATGTCTTCTTTGTCATCTCGGGCTTCCTGATTTCGTCTCTCATTTTTGAAAATTTGGATAAAGGCACCTTTAGTTTTTCTGAATTTTATGCGCGCCGCATCAGGCGTATTTTCCCCGCACTTTTGGTGATGCTGATCAGTTCGCTGATCTTCGGTTGGTTTGCTCTGCTTCCGGATGAGTTGAATCAGTTGGGAAAGCATGCGGCTGCCGGAGCCGGTTTTGTCTCCAATATTGTTTTGTGGAGCGAGGTTGGATACTTCGATAGCGCGGCAGATAAAAAACCGTTACTGCATCTTTGGAGTCTGGGTATAGAAGAGCAGTTCTATATGGTGTGGCCGCTAATCGTTTGGCTTGCATGGAAAAAGCGGTTCAATATTCTCTTCCTCTTGATGGTTGCTGTCCTGTTTTCCATGGGGCTGAATGTCAAGATAGTTCATCAGTATCCCGAGGCTGCTTTTTATTCTCCGGCAACAAGGTTTTGGGAGTTGCTTTGCGGTTCAGTTCTTGCGTGGTTTTCACTGTATGAACAGAGTAATGCCGGCCGTTTTGATGGTGCTTTGCGTCGATTGCTGGCTAAATCCCGTTTCCAGGATGGAAACCTCAATCGAATGATTCGAGATGGTTTTTCGGTTTTCGGGCTTCTGCTTGTTTTTGGTGGTTTCTTCATACTTCACGAAAACCTGAGCTTCCCGGGGTTCTGGGCGTGTATTCCTGTTATGGGAGCATTACTGGTCATTTGGGCGGGTCCGGAAGCTTTGGTTAATCGTAAATTATTGGCCAACAGAATGCTGGTTTGGATTGGCCTGATAAGTTTCCCCTTGTATTTGTGGCATTGGCCAATTCTCGCTTTTGGTCACATAATTTATTCGGGTGTTCCTCCGTTTGATGTTCGTATAATTTCGATGCTTGTGTCGGTTTTGCTTGCATGGCTGACGGTTAAATTCATTGAAAAGCCCCTCCGGTTTGGAAATCAACGGTCACGGCAAAAAGTGGCTGGTTTGTCCATCTTGATGCTTGGAGTGGCTTTGGCGGGATTTGTTGTTTATGGGACTGATTTTTCCAGGACTCATACCTTTGATAATCGGCTGGTGAAAAGGAAGGCCGAAATATCAATCGGCTCTTCCTTGGCGTGGTGCCGAGGACGCGATAATTGGCTTTTTCTGGGAAATGCCCATGACAATACCTTCGCCAAGTTGAAGCTTCTGGTTGTTCCCAGCGCCAAGCAGATAAAGGATACGACAGATATGTTTGCCAGGCTGTCCCGTGTTGCCGATAAAGAAGGGACACAGGTGGCTTTGATCGTCGGCCCGGATAAATCAAGTATTTATCCTGAATACCTGCCAGCGGAACTTGTTCCATCACCGGTAAGGTATAGCGGCTTCTTTATTGAGGCATTGAAGAACGTACCCGGTCTTGTCGTGTATGACCCGACCGAAGATCTGCGTGAGTTCAAGAAAAAGGAAGGTATTATTTATTGGAAAACCGACACGCATTGGAATGATAAGGGAGCTTTCCTGGCGTTTGCCGGATTTTTGAAGTTGCTTGACTTGCCGCCTCCGCAGGTCAGTTTCGTGCAAGGACGGCCACGCAGTGGCGATCTTATTGAACTGTCGGGTTTGAGCGGCTTCCCGCTGAGTGCGCTGGATAACTGGGATGTCGTTTGGAAAGAAGAGCCTGCATGGAGTGAGGAGGAAATTCCCGGTGAACGAAAAACGACATTCGGCTTGTCATCTGTTGTGACGAATAGAAAGCCGCTCTCGGAAAAGTACGTATGGGTTATTGGGGATTCATTCACCGCGGGATTAAGGCAGTATTTCAATGCCGCTTTCAAGGAGATTCGTTATGTTGGCCACTGGAATAGCAAGCTGGCTGACTTGCCGGCGGAGTTTTCCAAAGCAGACAGGAAGCCTGACCTGATAGTGATTGTCAGAGTCGAGCGTTCATTCTAGCGCTCTAGCGCTATTCGGGGTTGGTTGGGATTTGAGGTCATTTAGCCTCGCGGACCGGTGTGGTATCCGGCCCTTTTGCATGGAGCGGCGCTGCGGCAGAATAGCGCCATCTTCCTGGAGCCGTGATTGACGCCATGAGCAGCGCCGAACGAATCGCCAATGCCGAAGCCGCCTTGCTGGAGCTGATGATGTTCTTCATCCGCCACAACCTGCCCGGCTGGCCCGCCAAGCTCACCGACATCCTGGAGTTCCTGCGCGCGCAAAAAGCACATGAGGCGTTGGAGGCCTGGGGGCGCTTCCCGTTATTGGGGGAGTACGGACTGATGGAAGTCCAAGTCTGTTATGAATACGGCTATCGTGCTGAAGACTATGACGCCGAGCAGGCTCATTTTCGCCGCCTGCTGGACCAGTATCTGTTGACCATGAACAACCTGCGGCTCTACCTGCGCTCCGGCGTGACGCGGCCGTTGGTGGAGATTTACCTTGATCGTTGAGGCGTTCGCCGAACTCCCGGCTTTTAACGCGGCCGATGAAGCCTTCATGCGACAGGCGCTGGCGCTGGCTGCCGCCGGAGCGGGCCAGGGGGAGGTGCCAGTGGGAGCGGTGCTGGTGTCGGCGGGCGGAGAGGTGCTGGGAGAGGGTTATAACCAGCCGATACTCTCCCATGACCCCACCGCGCACGCCGAGGTGGTGGCGATCCGCGCAGCTGCGGCGCATTTGCGGAATTACCGGCTGGAAGATACAACCCTGTATGTGACGCTGGAACCGTGCACCATGTGTGTGGGGGCCTTGGTGCATGCGCGGATCGGGCGCGTGGTGTTTGCGGCGGCCGAGCCGAAGGCCGGGTCACTGGTGAGTGCCCGGCGATTGCTGGAGAGCGGTTATTACAACCATGTGTTCCGCTTTGAAGGGGGCTTGCTGGCCGAGGAGGCCGGACAGATGCTGTCCGGCTTTTTCAAGTCCCGCCGGGAGGCGGCGCGCCGAGGGGAGTCGTCCTAGTTTTGCAGGGCGGCGCGGATGGCGGTGATGGCGGTTTCGTTGAAGAAGAGAGTTTCCGAGGGTGTGCCGCTTGGCACGAAGAATACATTAACCAGTTCGCCTTCATACATTGTCCAGATCAGGGGCATGTCCTGAACAGCTACGCCGGCAGGAAAGCGTGCCTCCAGAAATTCCGCGCCGTCTTCGTTGTATTTTCGCCATGATCCGCTGGCCAGGGGCTTCTTGTAATTCACACTTCCATCCTTGTTGAGGTAAACCCTTTCCAGCAGTATCTCTCCGTCCGTAGTGAAGCGGGAGATAGCATAAGACGTCAGGATAACGTTGCCATCGACCAGCTCGGTCTTGTAGCCGAGCGGAAGGGTATGGTTTCCGCCGGTTGGGCTGAGATAATCCAGGAAATCGGTCATGGAGCTGAAGCCGGCCCCGCCTTCCTCCTGAGTCCTGGCGAGTGAAAAGCCTTCAAAAGTGTCATTGAAGGGGTTGATGTCATAGAGTGCGTAAAAATTCCTGTTGGTGGTGCTCAGGTAACGACTGGCGCCCGCGCCATTGGGAAATGCGGCTTCGGCGGGAATGGCCATCAACAGCGGATCTGTAAATCGTTGTCCGTTGACCAGTGAGGTATGCTTCAGGAATGCCCGGATATTCATGCCGCTGATGTCGAATGACCTGATATGGTCCCCGTCCAGTCCGGATAGCGGGAGCAATTGGGGTTTCTCGTCGGGAATGCTCCATTCGCCGGCAGCAAGCACGGGGCTGTAGTAGCGTGGCGCCGGGGAGTGGACGGTAAGGCCGGTGTTGAGGCTGACCAGCATTTTCGAGATGCCCGTATAGAAGTTCTCTCCAACGAATGTTGAGCTGTATCCCAGCAGATAAGCACTTGCAGCAGGATAATCCGCCGGACAGGATTCAGGGAATATCCATCCTGGGTTGTAGTCATGACAATCAGCCGGAAACACATCGTTGATGATGAAACGCGTCCCCGAGCTCTTCAGGAAGTCCTGGTATGAAATGGTATTGGCTGGCTTGTTCACAAGGCTGATCAGGGTTCGTACTTCCTCGATGGCGTCGTCGCGCTCCGCCGAATCCAGATACTTGCGGTTAACGCTGGTGTCGAAAAAGTCGCCATCGAGGATTTCCACAATCCGTTCCGGGCCGGTCAAATACATGGCCAGCGCCGAGAGGATACTGTTGTCAAATTTCGAGGCATAAGCCGGAACAAGTCTGGCATGCTTGACGAAATAGGCGATTTCGCGCGCCAGCCCGCGCCCCATGCGATGGAGGCGCTGTTTGCCGGGATTGCCAAGCTCTCCGGTCAGGTAATTGTCCAGCAGCAGGGCGGAGGGCGTATTCAGCAGTCCTGAGATCAGATCCACCGCCTGATCCTGCGATAACTCCGGGTGTTGAAGCATGACGCCTGCAACCAGCGTGCTGAAGGGGCTGATGAAGGCATGCTTGCCGAGCG
Source organism: Fluviicoccus sp. (assembly GCA_036273075.1). GTDB lineage: Bacteria > Pseudomonadota > Gammaproteobacteria > Pseudomonadales > Moraxellaceae > Fluviicoccus. The sequence goes on from DASUIL010000333.1 coordinate 10,407, forward strand.
GTGCGGTCAGGATATAGGGCATGTCCACCCGGATGCCGGGGTTGTCGGAATCGAAAACGCCGGTATGGACCTCCACCAGCACGCGGTGCTGCGTGACATCCTCGTCAGTCAGGCCGTCCAGCGTGTAGGCACCCTCGCTATTGCTGGTGGTACGGGGTTCATCGCTGTCGCAATGCAGGTTGTCATTGCGGTCGATACAGACAAAGGCGCCCTGGAGATAGCCGTCGGCGGCCACGCCGCTCAGGGTACGGGTGGCGGAGGTGCCGCTCCCGCCACCATCTCCCCCGCCGCCACAGGCTGTCAGGATGAGGATGGACAAGAGGGTCAGGCTAAGCTGGCTGAAGCGTGGCATTGGAACAATCCATGTCTATAGTGGAATTTGCGCGCATTCTAGCAACGATTCCGCACAGGTTCTAAGGTTTTCAGCCTGCCGGCGCACAGAAAAAAGCCTCCGGATGCGGAGGCTTTTTCCCGTCAGAGCAACATATCAATAGACAACCCGGAACGATTTTCCGGTGCTGGCAAACCAGCCGTCGGCCGGGGTCGTCATCAGCAGCGCATCGTAATAGCGCCGAACTTCCTGGACATACACCAGCGCCTGTCCGGCGCGCGGCAGCTTGCGCAGATGGCGACTGACATCCAACCACTGGTCGGGGTTGTCGCCGCAGGCTTCTGCCAGGCGGCGCGCCTTCAGCACATGTCCCGGTCCCATGTTGTAGGCTGCCAGCGTCATCCAGGTGCGATCCGGCTCACGCACGGTGTCGGGAATGCGCCGGTCGATCAACTGATAGTAGTCCGCTCCGGCGCGAATGCTTTCCCGGGCGTTGCCGCGATTGGCCACGCCCATGTCGCTGGCGGTGGCGCGGGTCAGCATCATCAGTCCTTCCACGCCGGTGGGGGAGACCGCCTTGGCATCCCATTTCGACTCCTGATAACCGATCGCGGCCAGCAGGCGCCAGTCCATGTCATGCCGCCCGGCTTCCTTCTGGAAGGCCTTCTTGTACAGCGGCAGCCGCTTTTGCAGATCGGTCTGGAAGGTGTTGACGCCAATGGTGTTGAAAGTCTCGCCCTGTCCGTAGAAACCGGCCAGCCGTTTCAGGGTGCCGTCGGCGCGGACCTGGTCGAGGAAGGCGTTGGCGGTTTTCAACAGCTTGTCATCGCGGCGGTGCAGGCTCCAGGCCAGTTGCACTTCGCGGAACGGGCTGGCGGCCTTCAGCTTGGGAAAGGCGGCGCGGCGGGCCTCGAAATCAGTCTGGTTGATGACCGCGAAATCAGCATCGCCGGTGTTGACCTGCTCCAGCAGGGCTTCGGGCGTGGCGTTGCGCACCTCGATGATGTCGGCGGCGGGCGTGGCCGCTTCGAGGCTGGCGGCCTCGGCGCTGTTGCGGCTGACCGCGATGCGGGCTGCTTCAGGCAGGGCGCCGACATCGTCCCGGCGGCGCACCAGTTGCTGGTCGGCGACCAGGTACGGGCGGCTGGCCTGCAGTTTCGCCAGGCGGGGGTCGTCGCTGGGCAGACCGGTAATGCCGATATCGGCTTCACCGCGTTGCACCATGCGGATTACGGATTCGGCGTCGGGAGCGGTCTGGATCACCAGTTGCACGCCCAGGTCATCGGCGAATTCGCGCAGCAATTCGTATTGGAAACCACGGGCGGCATCGCCCTGCGGCAGGAAAGTGGTGGGGCCGGGAACGCCAACGACATGGAGTTCGCCGCTGTTGCTGACCGAGTCCAGGGAATTCTGCAACGGATGCAGGCGGTAGGACGACCAGACAACAAAAACAATGGCTAGGAAGCGCCAGAAATTACGGGTAAACGCGTCAATCGCAACCGTGGCTGGCAAGGCCGATTTGCCTGACATTACAACACCTCGCAGAGTTTCGTTTATCAACTGCCGCCGGATGGCTGCAGCCGTTTTAGCGTTGTCTTTAGAGAGTGTTTCCTCCTGCTTTGTGTAAAAAATATGCATTCGGGGCGGAATTTACCCGCAAAGCTCTCGCGCTGTCCAGAAAAACCGACCGGTGACGGTCGGCTTGTCGGACAATTCTGACCCCAATCGTGGTGCGGCGCTTGAGAAAAGCGGTCGGATTTTTGCGAATGGATGACAATTTTCGACCAAAAAAGCGACAGTTTCAGGGCGGAGCGACGTCTGTGAGCAAGTGATGGCCCTGTCCGCCGGAAACGGCGTTGCGAACGGGTTCCGGTCGGGATTCCCGCCAAGACGGCCTGAAAATCAGGTATCATTACGCCCCTGTTTTTTCAGTGTCCCCAGCGAGTGCATCATGCAGGTATTCAGCGGTTCCAAAGCGTTATCGGCCTTCAAGACCCGTCGGTTGTTGGCAGAACTGAAGGCGCTGGCGCCTTCCGTGCAGGGGCTGACCGCCCGGTTTGCCCATCTGGCGCAGCTGAATGCCGAACTGACCGACGCGGAAACCGCGCGCTTGCAGGAACTGCTGCACTACGGCGAGGATTTCAACGCCGAAGGCTTCAGCGATGCGGAATTCGATGCGGTATTTGTGGTCGCCCCTCGCGTGGGCACCATTTCGCCGTGGTCGTCGAAGGCCACCGACATCGCCCGCAACTGTGACCTGTTCAAGGTCGACCGGCTGGAGCGGGTTACCGCCTACTGGTTGCAGGTGTCGGCCGAACTGACCGCCGATGAGCGCGCCCTGATCGCCGCCAAGCTGCATGACCGCATGACGCAGAGTGTGTTCGAGAGTGTGGAAGAGGCGGAAGTACTGTTCGATACCCACACGCCGCAGCCTTTGCAGTCTATCGACATCCTCGGCGGCGGCCGTGAGGCGCTGGAAGCGGCCAACCGCGAATTCGGTTTTGCGCTGTCTCCGGACGAGATCGACTACCTGGTCGACAGCTTCCGCCAGCTGGGCCGCAACCCGCACGACGTGGAACTGATGATGTTCGCGCAGGCCAACTCCGAGCATTGCCGCCACAAGATCTTCAACGCCGAATGGACGGTGGACGGGCAGCCGGCGGAAAAGTCGCTGTTCGGCATGATCAAGAATACCTTCAGTTGCTCGCCGGACAACATCCTGTCCGCTTACAAGGACAACGCTTCGGTCATCACCGGCGCTGTGGCCGACCGTTTCTTCCCGGATCCGCAGACGCATACCTACGGCTACACCAACGAGCCGGTGCACATCCTGATGAAGGTGGAAACCCACAACCACCCGACCGCCATCTCGCCCTTCGCGGGCGCGGCCACCGGCGCGGGCGGGGAAATCCGCGATGAAGGCGCGACCGGTCGCGGCGGCAAGCCGAAGGCGGGCATGACCGGCTTCACCGTGTCGAACCTGAATATCCCGGACTTCGTGCAGCCGTGGGAAGCACCGTATGGCAAGCCCAACCGCATCGTTACGCCGTTGGAGATCATGATCGACGGCCCGCTGGGCGGCGCGGCCTTCAACAACGAATTCGGCCGTCCCAACCTGACCGGCTATTTCCGCACCTTTGAACTGGAAGTGAACGGCGTCAACGGCCGGGAAGTGCGCGGCTACCACAAGCCGATCATGATCGCCGGCGGCCTGGGCAACATCCGCGACGGTCATGTGCAGAAGAACAGCATTCGTCCCGGCGACAAGCTGATCGTGCTGGGCGGCCCGGCGCTGCTGATCGGCCTGGGCGGGGGCGCGGCCTCGTCGATGGCCAGCGGCGCCAGCGCCGAGAACCTCGATTTCGCCTCGGTGCAGCGCGACAACCCGGAAATGGAGCGCCGCGTGCAGGAAGTGCTGGACGTGTGCTGGGCGATGGGCGACCACAACCCGATCGTCTCCGTCCATGACGTCGGCGCGGGCGGCCTGTCGAACGCGATGCCGGAGCTGGTGCACGAGCACGACCTGGGCGCGACGCTGGAACTGCGCAACATCCCCAACCTGGAGCCGGGCATGAGCCCGCGCGAAATCTGGTGCAACGAGGCCCAGGAACGTTATGTCCTTGCCGTGCATCCGAAGCGTCTGGCCGAATTCGAAGCCATCTGCGAACGCGAACGCTGCCTGTTCGCGGTGCTGGGCGAAGCCACTGAAGTCCGTCATCTGGAAGTGAAGGACAGCCACTTCGGCAACAGCCCGGTGGACATGCCGATGCAGGTGCTGCTGGGCAAGACGCCGCGCATGTCGCGCCGCTTCGACAGCCGCGACGTAGCGCAGGACGGTTTCGATACGTCCGCGATCGATCTGGCCGATGCCGCCGAGCGCGTGCTGAAGTTGCCGACGGTGGCTTCCAAGTCCTTCCTGATCACCATCGGCGACCGCTCCGTGACCGGCTTGGTGGCGCGCGAACAGATGGTTGGCCCGTGGCAGGTGCCGGTGGCCGACTGCGCAGTCACCGCCAGCGGTTTCCATAGCGTCACCGGCGAAGCGATGGCGATGGGCGAGCGCACGCCGGTGGCCTTGATTGATGCCGCCGCCTCCGCGCGCATGGCGGTGGGCGAGGCTATCACCAACATCGCCGCCTCCCGCATCGCCAAGCTGGGCGACATCAAGCTGTCCGCGAACTGGATGGCCGCCGCCGGTTACGGCATCGAAGACCAGAACCTGTTCAACGCCGTCAAGGCGGTGGGCATGGAGCTGTGCCCGGCGCTGGACATCGCCATTCCCGTGGGCAAGGACTCGCTGTCGATGCGCACTGTCTGGAAGGACGGCGACGCTGACAAGGCGGTGACCTCGCCGCTGTCGCTGATCGTCTCCTCGTTCGCGCCGGTGCTGGATATCCGCCGCACGCTGACTCCTGAATTACAGGCTGACGCTGACGCTGACACTGCGCTGCTGCTGATCGACCTTGGTCAGGGCAAGAACCGCCTGGGCGGCTCGGCGCTGGCGCAGGTGTACGGTCAGATCGGCAATGTCGCCCCGGATCTGGACAGCGCGGAGCTGCTGAAGGATTTCTTCGCCGTCATCCAGTTCCTCAACGCCGACGGCAAGCTGCTGGCCTACCACGACCGCAGCGACGGCGGCCTGCTGGCAACGCTGGCGGAAATGAGCTTCGCCAGCCGTCAGGGCCTGGATATTGACCTGACCGCACTGGCCAAAACCGCCGCCGATGTGCCCGGTGCGCTGTTCAATGAAGAATTGGGCGCGGTGATTCAGGTCCGTGCCGCCGATGTCGCTGCCGTGAAGGAAGCCTTTGCTACTACTTCGCTGGCCGCCGTCGTGCACGAGATCGGCCGCCTCAACCTGAGCGCCGAGCTGAATTTCAGCTATGAAGGCCTCCGCCTGTTGCACGGCAACCGGGTGCAGTGGCAGCAGTGGTGGGCGGAAACCAGTTTCCGCATCCAGTCGCTGCGCGACAACGCCGATTGCGCCGCCGAGGAATTCGCGCTGATTGCCGACGGTTCGCATCAGGGCTTGATCGCCCGCCTCAGCTACAACGTCGATGAGGACGTGGCCGCGCCATTCATCGCCAAGGGCGTGCGTCCGCGTGTCGCCATCCTCCGCGAACAAGGCGTCAACGGCCACATCGAAATGGCCGCCGCCTTCGACAAGGCCGGTTTCACCAGCGTTGACGTGCACATGAGCGACCTGTTGTCCGGCCGCGTCAGCCTGAAGGACTTCATCGGTCTGGTCGCCTGCGGCGGCTTCTCCTACGGCGACGTGCTGGGCGCGGGCGGCGGCTGGGCAAAGTCTGTGCTGTTCCACAACCGCGTGCGCGATGAGTTCGCCGCTTTCTTCGCCCGCCCGGAAACCTTCAGCCTGGGTGTCTGCAACGGTTGCCAGATGATGTCGCAGCTGAAGGACCTGATTCCCGGCGCGGAACTGTGGCCGCGCTTCGTGCGCAACAACAGCGAAGTGTTCGAGGCGCGGACGGCGCTGGTGCGCATTGAGGCCTCGCCGTCAATTTTCCTGGCGGGGATGACGGACTCGGTGATGCCGATTGCCGTGGCCCACGGTGAAGGCCGGGTGTTGACCGACGACGCGCAGGCGTTGAGCGACAGCGGTCTGGTCGCCATGCGTTGGGCCGACAGCAGTGGTTGCGCCACCCAGACGT
>DASUIL010000334.1:0-4130 GCA_036273075.1 Fluviicoccus sp.
GTGAAGGTGCCGAAAAGCAACCTGATCGGCATGGAAAACGGCGGATTCTTCGTAATCATGAGCAATTTCCAGAAAGAACGCTTAAACTTGGCGGTCATGGCGAATATGACTGCACAACTGGCGCTGGAAGAAAGCCTCAAATATGTGCAACAGCGGACGGCCTTCGGCAAGCCGCTGGCGAAGATGCAGGTTATTCGCCACAAACTGGCGGACATGGCGACCGAACTGGAGGCCAGCCGCGAGTTTACCTATCGGGTAGCGGCACAAATTGCAGACGGAATTCCCGCCATCCGGGAAGTGTCCATGGCCAAGAACTTTGCCACCCAGGTCAGTGACAAGCTGACTTATGAAGCGGTGCAGATTTTTGGCGGCATGGGTTTCATGCGCGAGAGTCTGGTCGAGCGCCTGTACCGGGATAACCGGATCCTCTCAATTGGTGGCGGTACCCACGAAATCATGAACGAGATTATCGCCAAACAATTGGGATTGTAATGTCCTGTGAACTGATCACCGATCAACAGCTGTTTCAAGAACGGGTCCGGGGCTGGGGCGGCGCAAGCCGTCTGGCTCTGGATACCGAATTCATACGTGTCGATACCTTCAATCCGCGCGCGGCGCTCATTCAGGTCAATGACGGCCGTCAGGTCACGCTGGCCGACCCGTTGGCGCTGGATATCACTGAACTTGGCGGGGTTTTGTGCAACCCCGGCATCCTGAAAATCTTTCATGCCTGCGGCGAAGATATTGAAGTCTTCAACCTGCTGTTTCCCAAGCAACGCATTGCCCGGGTCTTTGATACGCAGACCGGGCTGGCGTTTCTGGGCTACGGCAACCAGGTGGGCTACCAGAAAGCTCTGCAGGAGTGCCTGAACATCAGTATCAGCAAGGCCGAAACGCGCTCCGACTGGCTGATGCGGCCGCTGACTCCGGAACAGTTGCAGTACGCCGCGCTGGATGTCGAATATCTGTTCCCTTTGTATGACTTTATCCGCGACCGGCTGGAACAACGCGGACTGCTGGCCTGGTGCGAGGCCGATTGCGAGTTGTTGCTGGAGGAAATGGGCGAGGCCCCTGTCCTGCGCGACTTGTACCTGTCGTTCAGCAATGCCTGGAAGTTCACCCGGCAACAGCTGGCGCTGTTGCAGATGCTGACCATCTGGCGGGAAGGCGCGGCGCGCATCCACAATATTCCGCGCACCTTCGTGCTGAAGAATCACACGCTGCTGGATATTGTCGAGAAGGTTCCCCACAGCCTGCCCGCGTTGTCGCGCATCCAGGACCTGCATCCCCGCACCTATCAGAAGCACGGGCAAATGATCCTGCAGCTGATCCGGCAGGCGGAGGAGAAACCGCTGGAGCAGTGTCCGCCCCTGCTGCCCTTGCCGCTGCCGCGCGCCGCCAAGTCCTTGTACGACCGCTTGCGCGAGGTGGCCGAGGCCATCGCCCGCACTCACCAGATTCCGGCCGAGGTCCTGCTCCGCAAGAAATGGCTGGACGCCCTGGTGCTGGGCTTCGTCGATCATGGCGAAAAGGCGAAGCTGCCCGCGGCGTTGTCCGGCTGGCGTCATGATATTCTTACGCTTCCCCTGCTGGAGGTTCTGGCGTCCGAGTCCGCATCGGTCGCCCTCTGGCGCCGTTACCGTCACCGGGAAGATGCATGAACACCAAAGCTGAAATCTGCGATATCTACAAAAGCCCGAAAAAGGACGAAATGTACCTGTATGTCCGCAAGGCCGAAGGCCTGACGCGCGTGCCGGAGGCATTGCTGGAGATGTTCGGCCGTCCGCGTCATTACGTCACCATGCTGCTTGGGCCGGACCGCAAACTGGCTCGCGCCGAAGCGCCGAAGGTCCTGTCGGAAATCAGCGAGAAAGGCTTCTACCTGCAAATGCCTCCCCAACGTGAGGATTATATGCTGGACCTGTTTCGTCCGGACGAAAGCAAGTACCAGCAGGGAGGCGGGCAATGATCGGTTACCTGATCGCTTGGGTGATCTATCTGGGCACCGCCTGGTTGCTGATGAATATCTGCCGCCGGCATTACGTTCCCATGCTGCCGGAACAATGGCGGCCGGTGGCCAGGGGACTGATCCCGGTGCTGCTGCTGACGCCCTGGCCGATTGATGGCGACACCTGGGCGCTGGCTCCGGCGCTGATTGCCGTGATCTTCAACCTGATGGAAGCGGACCGCGTCGGCCTGCTGAAAAGCCTGTTCCCGCTGCTGCTGCTGTCGACCCTGGTTTGTAGCGTTGCCTGGTGGAAAAGCCGCAAGGCAGAATCCTGACTCATTGTCCCGCTGGTGGAGAATCCAAGATGCGTTTTGACGGTTCCATGACCTATGTGGCGACTGACGACCTGAAGATGGCCGTCAATGCCTCGATTACCCTGCAAAAGCCGTTGATCATCAAGGGCGAACCCGGCACCGGCAAGACGATGCTGGCCGAGGAAGTGGCCGCCGCGCTGGGCCTGCGCCTGATCCAGTGGCACATCAAGTCCACCACCAAGGCGCATCAGGGGCTGTATGAGTATGACGCCGTGTCGCGCCTACGCGACTCGCAACTGGGCGACGATAAGGTCTACGACATCCGCAACTACATCAAGAAGGGCAAGCTGTGGGAAGCCTTTGAGAGCGAAGAGCGTGTCGTGCTGCTGATTGATGAAGTCGACAAGGCGGACATCGAGTTCCCCAACGACCTGCTGACCGAACTTGACAAGATGGAGTTCCACGTCTACGAGACGCAGGAAACCATCAAGGCCAAGCACCGCCCGATCGTTATCATCACCTCGAATAACGAAAAGGATCTGCCGGACGCTTTCCTGCGCCGCTGCTTCTTCCATTACATCGTCTTTCCCGACATGGACACAATGAAGAAGATTGTCGACGTGCATTATCCCGGCGTCGAATCGAAGCTGGTGCGCGAAGCCATGGAAATCTTCTTCGAGCTGCGCAAGGTGCCGGGCCTGAAGAAGCGTCCGTCCACCTCCGAGCTGATCGACTGGCTGAAGCTGCTGATGTCCGACAACATTCCCGAAGACATCCTGCGCAACCGCGATACCCGCAGCGCCATTCCACCACTGTACGGCGCGCTGCTGAAGAACGAGGCGGATGTACATTTGCTGGAACGTCTGGCTTTCATGAGCCGTCGGAGCTGACCGGGGAGGGCGCGACATGCTGCTCAACTTCTTCTACACCCTGAAGCAATACAAGGTGCCCGTCTCCGTGCGGGAATACCTTGATCTGCTGCGCGCGCTGGATGCCGGTCTGGCCTTTGCCAGTCAGGAAGAGTTCTACAGTCTCTCCCGCGCGGTGATGGTGAAGGACGAGAAGCATTTCGACAAGTTTGACCGGGCGATGAAGGCTTTCTTCGACGGCCTGGACACGATGGAAAGCCCGCTGGACAAGCTGAACCTGCCCGAGGACTGGCTGCGCAAGGAAATCGAGAAGCTGTTGTCGCCGGAAGAGCTGGCCGAATTGCAGAAAACCGGTTCGCTGGAAAAGCTGATGGAGGAATTCCAGAAGCGCCTGGCCGAGCAGCACAAGCGCCATCAGGGCGGCAACAAGATGATCGGCACCGGCGGCACCTCGCCGTTCGGAGCCTATGGCGCCAACCCGGAAGGTATTCGTCTGGCCGGACCATCACGCAACAAGAGCGCGGTGAAGGTCTGGGAAAAGCGCGAGTTCAAGAATCTTGACGACGGGCAGGAACTGGGTATCCGCAACATGCAGGTCGCCTTGCGCCGCCTGCGCCGCTTCGCCCGCCAGGGCGCAGCCGAGGACCTGGATATCGACGACACCATCCGTTCCACCGCTCATAATGCCGGGCTGCTGGATATCAAGATGGTTCCCGAGCGCCGCAACCGCGTCAAGGTGCTGATTTTCTTCGACATCGGCGGTTCGATGGATCCGTACGTGAAAGTGTGCGAGGCGCTGTTTTCCGCCGCGCGCACCGAGTTCAAGCACCTCCACTATTACTACTTCCACAATTTCATTTACGAAAGCGTGTGGCAGGACAACAACCGCCGCTGGTCCGAGCGCACGCCGCTGTGGGATGTGATGCACAAGTACGGGCCGGATTACCGGGTGATCTTTGTCGGCGACGCCACCATGTCGCCCTATGAAATCATGTCTCC
>DASUIL010000335.1:0-2942 GCA_036273075.1 Fluviicoccus sp.
TCGTCCACACTGCGGTTGTGGCCCAGGTGGATCACTTCGGCGCCCATGCTTTGCAGAATGCGGCGCATGATGTTGATGGCGGCATCGTGACCGTCAAACAGGCTGGCGGCGGTGATGAAGCGCACCTTGTTCAAAGGACGGTAATTGGCAAGGGCCTGGTAGTCGGCCGACAGATCAGTCATGGTGCGCTTCCTTAATTGGGTCCGGCTTCCAATTAATCGGGGTTCGACGGGACATCGGGTCAATTGACGTTTACGTAAACGTCAATCTTACCGTTTTTCCAAGGAAAAGGGGCGCTTGCGCGCCCCTTTTGTAAAACCGGTCCAACTGGCTTTTACTTGTACAGCACCTGCGGCAGCCACAATCCAATCGCCGGGAAGATGTAAAGCAAGGCCAGCGCCACCACCTGGATCGCCATGAACGGCAACATCCCAAGGAAAATCTGATTCAGCGTCACATGCGGCGGCGAAACGCCCTTCAGGTAGAACGCCGCCATCGCCACTGGCGGCGAGAGGAACGCGGTCTGCAGGTTCAGCGCCACCAGCAGGCCGAAGAACAGCGGGTCGATACCGAAGTGCGGCAGCAACGGGATGAAGATCGGCATGAAAATCACGATGATCTCGGTCCACTCCAGCGGCCAGCCCAGCAGGAAGATGATGACCTGGGCCAGCAACATGAACTGCACCGGCGTCAATTCCATTCCCAGCACCCACTGATTGATGATCTCCTGCCCACCGAGCAAGGCGAAGGCCGCGGAAAAAATACTCGAGCCGACAAACAGCCAGCACACCATCGCACTGGTCTTGGCAGTCAGGAACACCGATTCCTTGACCACCCCTATGTTGAGGCGCCGGTAGGCTGCCGCCAGAACCAAGCCCCCCATCGATCCCATTGCCGCCGCCTCGGTCGGCGTTGCCAGGCCGAACACGATGGTGCCGAGCACCGCCAGGATCAGCATCGCCAGGGGGAAGAACGATCCCAGCAGCATCTTGAAGATTTCCAGCCGGGCGAAGGTAAAGATGGCATAGAAAACCGCCAGGGCCGCAGCCCCGATAGCGAAGGTGATCCAGTAGCTCATCGGAGCGGGTAAGCGTTCAGCGGGTGTCTCGGCCGGCGCAGCCTTTTCCGCTACCGCCGGGGTCGCTGCTGGCGCGGGCTTCTTTGCCACCGGGGCCACCAGCGTTTCCTGGGCGCCTTCGGCCGGCGGCTCCTGGAGCCCGCCCTCTTGTCCCGGCTCCGGCAAGCCGCCGTTCTCGGCCTTGGCCTCCTCGCCGCTAAATCCGGTACCCATTTCGACCACGTCGGCTGAAATGGCCTCAGGGGGCGTGGTCACCATGCGATAGGTCAAGCCCATGGCGAAAGTGAAAACCAGCGCCGGCAACAGGGCGATAAACAGCTGGGTAACCAGCGTGCGGCCCGGCACATCGAGCTTGAGATTGCCCTTCAAGCCGGCGACCAGCCCGCGGATGACATTGCCGCTGAAAGTTCTGGAAATGGTTTCGGCATATGAGGGCAGCGGCACAACCCGGTCTTCCGCTGACAGCGGCGGCGCCCAGTGGGGCTTGAGTTTGGCCACAACGATGATGTAGCCGACATACAGCGTCGCGAGCATGATGCCGGGGAAAAAAGCGCCGGCATACAGCTTCACCACCGACACGCCGGCCGTGGCGCCATACACGATCAGCAGCACCGAGGGCGGGATCAGGATGCCGAGACAACCGCCGGCGGTGATCGCGCCTGCGGCCAGCCGGGTGTTGTAGCCGGCTTTGAGCATCGCCGGCAAGGCCAGCAGGCCCATCAGCGTCACCACGGCACCGACAATACCGGTGGCGGTGGCAAACACCGCGCAGGTAATCACGGTCGCCACGGCCAGCGAGCCCGGCACTCTGGCCATGGCCAGGTGCAGGCTCTTGAACAACTTCTCGATCAGATTGGCGCGCTCAACCAGATAGCCCATGAAGACGAAAAGCGGGATCGAGATCAGCACGTCGTTGGACATCACCGAGTAGGCCCGCTGCACCATCAGGTCCAGCGTCTGCTGTACCGCCAAGTCCGGATTCTGGCTGCGGAAGGCCAGCCAGGCGAATATCATGCCCATGCCCATCAGGGTAAACGCGGTCGGGAAGCCCAGCATGATGGCGACAACGATCAATCCCAGCATCAAGAGCCCCAGATGGCCGTTGGTCATCTGCGAGGGCGCCGGCATCAGCACGAACACGCCAATGACCACCGCCACCAGGATGGTGAGGCCAAACCATATTTCTTTTTTCACTTCTGAGCACCTTCTTTGGTAGTAACTAAGGCATCGAGCTTGGCGATGTCGTCATCCTTGACGCCCACCATGTCTTTGAGCTTGTCGACATCCACTTCCTCGACGTCTTCCGCACGCGAGGGCCACTTGCCCTGTTTCAGGCAGATGACGCAGCGAACGATTTCCACCAGACCTTGCACCAGCAACATGGCGCCGGCCAGCGGGATGATGGTCTTGAACGGGTAGATCGGCGGGCCATCGGAAGTGATGGTCGAATACTCATTGATGGCCCAGGATTCCGCGGCATAGAAGTAGCCGGCCCAGGCGAGTGCAAATACCCCCGGGACGAAAAACAGGATGTACAGGACGAGATCCAGGCCCGCCTGCAGGCGCGGAGGAAAGAAGCCGTAGAGCACGTCGCCGCGCACATGGCCGTTCTTGGACAGGGTATAGGCACCGGCCATCATGAACATGGAACCGTACATCATGATCATGACGTCGAAAGCCCAGGGGTGCGGATGATCGAGCACATAGCGCGAGAACACCTCCCAGGAAATCAGGAGGGTCAAGGCCATGATCAGCCAGGAAAAGGCGTGTCCTAGCCAGGTGCTCACCTTGTCGACGAAAAGAAATAATTGCTGCATATTTTGGTCTGCTCAAAAAACAACCGTCCAGGCATGGCCTGGACGGT
>DASUIL010000336.1:0-3346 GCA_036273075.1 Fluviicoccus sp.
AGGCCGCCGTCCACCGGCAGCACCACCCCGGTAATGAACGCCGCCTGTTCCGAGCACAGCCACAGCGCCGCGTCGCTGATGTCCTTCAGCTGTCCAAAACGCTGCAACGGCACCGCCTGCGTCCAGGCCGCCACCGATGCCGGCGTCGGCGCCAGCCGCGCCATGCCCTCGGTGCCCGTGATCGGTCCCGGCGCAATCGAATTGATGCGCACCCCCGACCCGCCCCACTCCAGCGCCAATGTGCGCGTGATCTGGTCGATGCCCGCCTTGGCGGCGCAGACATGCACCTGACCCGGCACCGCCAGCCAGCTTTGCGCGGCGGTGATGTTGATGATGCTGGCCCCCGGCTTGCGCAGGTGCGGCCAGGCCGCCCGCATGACGTTGAAGGTGCCCAGCAGGTCGATGTCGACTACCGTCTTGAAACCGTTGGCGGACAAGGAAGCCGCCGGACAGATGAAATTGCCCGCCGCCCCGGAAATCAAGACATCCAACGGCCCCAGTTCGGCCGCCGTTTGCGTCAGTGCCTGGCTGACGGACTCGAAGTCACGGACATCGCCGCTGAACGACAGCACGCGGCCGCCGTGCCTCGCCAGCTGCGCTGATGCCGCCGCCAGCTTCTCCGCCGACCGGCTGAAAATGGCCACCTGCGCTCCCGCTTCGGCAAACGCCTCGGCGATACCCAGGTTGATGCCGCTGCTGCCGCCGGCCACAAACACCACGCGATTCCGGAAATTCATCTTGTGCACCCCGTTTCACCATGAAAAGGATTCAGGTCCGGTTCAGACCCTCTTTGTCGGACAATCCCACAACTCCTGCTTGGATGACAGGGTCAAAGAGGCCAAATTGCGACGGCGGGGAAATCCCATGCTAAAATCAGGGACATTATCCGCCGCCATCTTTTCAGGACCCACCCATGGCCAACGCCGCGCCGACACCGGCCCCGCCGGTCCTCACCGGCCGCATCTTGCGGAGCCGTCGTCCATGAAGGCGCGCGGCATGCACCTGCTGCTGGATTTCAACGACGTTGATCCGGCATTGCTGGCGGATGCGGTACATCTGGAAGCGGTGCTGCGGGAAGCCGCGCTGGCCGCCGGAATCGCGGTGCGGTTCGTCCGCTTCGAACCGGCGGAAGAGCATGGCGGCGTCAGCGGCATCCTGCTGCAAGGCGACTCGCGGCTGGGCATCCATACCTGGCCGGAGTCCGGCTATGCCGCCATCGACCTGTTCATGGCCGGCGGCCAGACGCCCGAATTCGCCGTGGAGGTGCTGGTGGACCGGCTCGACCCCGGCGCCATCCGCCAGCAGGTGGTCAAGCGCGGTCCGCGCCGCCCGCCGGATGAAGCCGCTGCTGAAGACGATAACGGCTAGCGGCCGCCAGCACCGCCGCCAACGGCGGCGGCGTCAAGCCCATGCGCCGCGCCAATTGCTCCGTTTCCCCGGTAAGCAGCGGTTCCCGCCGCAGGAAATCCAGCTTCTCGCGGGTCAGGCCGGTGCGGTTTGACAGCCATGACCAACCGGCCAGCCGCCGCAACACCGGCACCGGCACCGCCAGCACCGGCGGCTTGACCGCGGCCTCGCGAGCGCAGACCGTCATCACCGCCTTCAGGTCGGGCGTGGCCGGATCGGCCAGCAGGTATTCCCGCCCCGCCGCTTCCGGATAATCCGCCACCCGCGCCATGAAAGCCGCCAGATAATCCAGGCTGACCAGCGGCAGTCGGTAACCGCCGCCGCCCGGCACGGCGGGCAGCCTGCCCGCCAACAGATCATCGATACTCCGCGCCATTTCCTGCGTATCCGGCAACTCGCCGGTGCCGGCATGACCGGCCAGCGTCGCCGGATGGATCACTGTCAACGGGATACCCAGCCGCACCGCCGCGCGTTTCACGGCAAAATGCCCTTCCAGCTTCGACGCTTCATAGGACCCGGTGCGCCGGTAAACCGCGGGCCAGTCCACCGCTCCTCCATCCCCGTGAATGCCCAGCGACGCCAGATGACCGGGGAAGGTCAGCATATAGCCCGACACCTGCACAAAGCGTTGCAAGGCCAGCCGTGACGCCGCCGCTTCCAGCAGACCCGTTGCACCGGCAACGTTCACCGCCCGCACCTGCTCCTCCGGCAGGTTCCAGCCGAACAGCGCGCCGCTGTGATAGACGACCGTCACCGCCGCCAACGTGCGCCAGCCTTCGGCGTCAATCCCGGCCTCCGGCCGCGACAGGTCGCCCGCCACCGACTGCAAAGCGCCGACGTCGGTTCCCTGGGCGCGCAGCCAGTCCTGCAAGACCGGCAATTGCGCCGCCGGACGCCGCAGCAGCACCGTCACACCGTCGCCCTTGTCCAGCAACTCCTTGACCAGATAGCGGCCGATATAGCCGCTTGCCCCGGTCACCAGTACCTGTGTCATGTCCGTTCTCCCGATGAATGAAGGTTTCAGGCAGCCTAAACCCTGGAGTACACTCCAAGGTCAAGCACTTTCGGGGGCGGTATTCATGAAAATCGGACAACTGGCGAAAGCGGTCGGCGTCAGCAGCGACACCGTACGCTTCTACGAGCGGCTGGGGCTGTTACAGGGGCGGCGGCTGGACAACGGCTACCGCGACTATCCGCCCGCCGCCGTCGAGCTGCTGCACTTCGTGAAGCTGGCGCAGGAACTGGGATTTTCGCTGGCGGAGATTCGCGGCATCGCGCCGCTGCTGACGCAGGGCGGACTGCCGGTCGGGCAGGTGCAGGCTTTTGTGCAGGAAAAGATAGCGGTGATTGACCGGCGGATAGCCGAACTGCAGGACTTGCGGAGACGGCTGGACGGTCTGGCGCTGGGCGCGGATTGCCCGTTGCGGCGCGACTGCGATGGCGGACAACCGCCGGTCGCCGTGACGCTGGTCGCCGCCGAAACCGCCTGAGCCGCCGCGTTCAGACCAGGTCGCTGTCGACCACCATCAGTCCGAAGCCGTCGGCGAATTCCTCGCGGATCTGCTTCAGCTGCGGCAGCGCCTTGTGGAAGGCCTCCATCAGGCCGGGATCAAAATGCGAGCCGGCCAGCCGATCGATGCGCCGCACCGCTTCCGCCATCGGAATGCCCTTGTGGAAGGGGCGGTCGCAGGTCAGGTCATCGAAGGTATCGGCCAGCGCGACAATGCGCGCCATCAACGGGATGGCGACGCCGGACAAGCCTTGCGGATAACCGCTGCCGTCCCAATGCTCGTGGTGCGACAACGCGATCTGCCGCGCGGCGCGCAACAGTTCGTCGTTCGGCTCGCCGATGATGTCCGCGCCAAAGCCGGTGTGCTGGTTGAGGATTTCCTGCTCGGCCGGGTCCAGCGGCCCGCGCTTGAGCATGATGCTGTCGGGA
>DASUIL010000337.1:0-12181 GCA_036273075.1 Fluviicoccus sp.
GCGACGGTGCACCCAGCCGCACAAGGTCACGGTCTGGTCAATCTGGGATTCGGTCAAGCTGCCGCAGTAATGCGTACGCATCATGATAGGTTCTGCCTACACGTTGTCATTGTTAATAAAAAGGGGACAATTATGCCTGAAACGCCGCGCGGTTTGAACGGCTGATGCATAGAAAAGGCCCGCCGAAGCGGGCCTGTTCCGTGGTGCGGGCGGGGCTCAGTGACCGCCGACGGCCTTGCGCTGGCTGTCGTGGGCATGATGGCCGTGGCGCAGGCGGTGATGCGCGTCCGGGTCATGCTTGAACATCTGCGGCAGCAGCGAACCGACAATCATGCCCAGGGCGCTGGCGATCAGTCCCGCGCCTTGCGGCGTGAACACCTGCAACGGCTGGATCAGCATCACCAGCCAGTCGAGGCCGCTGGGCAGCTTGTGGATCTGCTCCGGCGTCATTTCCGCCGAGAAGGTCAGCGCCAGCCACAGCGTGGTGCCCGCGAAAATGGCGAACAGCGCGCCCTGGTTGGTGGCGCGCTTCCAGTAGACGCCGCAGGCCAGCGGAATGAAGGCGCTGACCAGCGTCACCTGATAGGCGTTTTCCACCATCTTGAAGATGCTGGCGTCGGAATTGATGGCGTACAGCGTCACCAGGATGGTGAAGATCAGGGTGACGATCCGCATCGCCCGCAGCAGCTGCTTGTCGTTCATCGGGAACATTTCCCGCAGGATGTTCTCGGTGAAAGTGACGGACGGCGCCAGCAGCGTCGCGGAGGCGCAGCTCTTGATGGCGGAGAGCAGGGCGCCGAAGAAGAGGATCTGGGCGATCAGCGGGGCGTGGTTCAGCACCAGCGTCGGCAGGATCATTTGCGGGTCACCGCCTTCCGCCAGGTTGGCGTCCACCATTTTCGGATCGATCAGGGTGGCGGAGTAGGCCAGGAACATCGGCACGAAGGCGAAGATGAAGTACAGCGAGCCGCCGACGATGGAGCCCCAGACCGCGATCTTTTCGGACTTGGCCGATTGCACGCGCTGGAAAACGTCCTGTTGCGGCATGGAGCCGAACATCATGGTGCACCAGGCGGCGACAAAGGCGGCGATTTCGGGGAAGCTGGCGCCCGGCCAGAACTCGAATTTGCCGTTATCGTAGGCATGCTGCACCACCGTGCCGACACCGCCCGCCTGACCGGCCACTTCGCCGCCGATCCAGAGCATGCCCAGCACGATGATGATCATCTGGATGAAGTCGGTGATCGCCACCGCCCACATGCCGCCGAAGAAGGTATAGATCAGGATGGTGATCGAGCCGATCCACATGCCGGTTTCCAGGGGAATGGAACCCATCGACACGATGTTGAACACCAGGCCCAGCGCGCTGATCTGCGCGCCAACCCAACCCAGGTAGGACAGCACGATGGCGATGGTGGTCATCACCTCGACGCCGCGGCCGTAACGGCGCTTGTAGAAGTCGCCGATGGTCAGCAGCTTCATGCGGTACAGGGGCGCCGCGAAGAAGATGCCGACCAGGATCAGGCAGAGTGAGGAGCCGAACGGGTCGGCCACGACGCCGTGCATGTTTTCGGAAAGGAAGGTGGCGGGAATGCCCAGCACCGTTTCCGATCCGAACCAGGTGGCGAACACCGTGGCCGTGACCATGTAGAAGGGAAGCTGACGCCCTGCGACCGCAAAGTCGCTGGTATTCTTGACCCTGAGCGACGCCCAGAGACCGATGGCCACGGAAATGACCCAATAGGCAACAACGAACCATAACAGCATGGTTGTCTCCTGATCCTTAATGTGTTGAATGCGTATTGAATGCGTTTGGAAAGCGATGCGAGTGTAACTGAGCGGAATACGGTCGTCAGCCGTTCCTGTCGGGCGGGATGTTAAAAAAGCAAGGGATTTGCGATCAAATGACAGGTTCCCGGATCAGGGGCGGGCGGAAGTCCGCCCCTGATCCGGGAGTGCGCCTGTCAGACCCAGCTGGCGGCAAAAGCAGGAGCCAGCTGTTGCTGCTCAGCAGTTGTCAGCGTCGTCTGGCCGGCCGGGGGTGGCGTCATTGAGGACATCGCGGCAACCAGTGTCTGTACCTGGCTGTCGCTCAGGGTCTTGCCGTCACCCGAACGGATTTCCTCGACATGGTACTGCGCGCCCAGATACCAGTTGTTGACGACCACATGATCGGTGGTGCCGATCACCTGGATATCCAGGTTGTTGCCGCTGCGACTGAACCAAAGCTGTTCGCTGCCGATGTCCGCCCCCAATTGCAGGGTATCGAGGTTTCCGGCGGTTGCATCGCTGTCGCTGACGATATCATTGCCATAGCCCCGGTTGAACAGGTAAGTGTCGTTGCCGGCTGCTCCGGTCAGGACATCGTTGCCAAGACCGCCATCCAGCGTGTCATTCCCCGCACCTGCCACCAAGCGATTCCCTGAAGCATTGCCTGTCATCAGGTTGGCGGCGGAGTTACCCGTCCCGTTGGCGGCTGTGCCGGTCAGCAACAGATTTTCAAGGTTGGCGCCCAGCGTATAGCTGATGCTGCTGCGGACCGTATCGACGCCTTGACCGGCGGCCTCGGAAGCGATGTCCCCGATATTGTCTAGCACGTAGGTGTCGTCACCCAGGCCGCCGGCCATGGTGTCTGCTCCGGTCTTGCCATCCAGGAGATTGTTGCCGCTGTTGCCGGTGAGAATGTTGGCGACCGTGTTTCCGGTGCCGTTGATGGAGTCCGGACCTGTCAGCGTCAGGTTTTCCAGATTGTTCAGCAGGGTATAGCTGACCGAACTGTTGACCAGATCAGTGCCTTCGCCCGCCAGTTCGCTGACGGTATCGCCGCCATTGACGAAATAGACGTCGTTGCCAAGCCCGCCGATCAGCATGTCGTTACCCGCGGCTCCGCCATCCAGGATGTTGTTGCCGCTGTTGCCGGTAATCCGGTTATTGCCGGTGTTGCCCGTCCCGTTGATATTGGCTGTGCCGGTCAGAACCAGATACTCCAGATTGTCAGCCAGCGTATAGTTAAGGCTGGCGCGCACCTCATCAGTTCCGCCATTGGAGGCTTCGATCAGGATGTCGGTAACGGTATCAACAACATAGACATCATTGCCGGAGCCGCCGTTGAGAGTGTCAACGCCTGCTCCGCCGTTCAGGGTGTCATTCCCCGAACTGCCCGACAGGTTGTTGTTGCTGTTGTTGCCGGTAATGACATTGTTCAGCGAATTGCCGGTGCCATTGATGTTGCCCGACCCCTGAAGGGTTAGGTTCTCCAGGTTGGCGCCCAAGGTATAGGTAATGGTGCTGACAACGGAATCCGTGCCCGCTCCGGTCAGCTCGATGATCGTATCGCCGCCATTGACCTGGTAGGTGTCATCGCCAAGACCGCCGCTCAGGGTATCGTTGCCGGCGCTTCCACCGAGGATGTTGTTCCCGCTGTTGCCGGTAATGACGTTGTTCAGGTTGTTGCCGGTGCCATTGATGTTGCCGGAGCCGGTCAGTGTCAGATTTTCGATCGCATTGGTCAGCGAGTAAGTCACTGAAGCCAGCACGATGTCGGTACCGGAGTTATCCGCTTCATTGGCGCTGTCATTGCTGTTGTCGACGATGAAGGTGTCGTTGCCTTCACCGCCAAACATGATGTCAACACCGGCGCCGCCATCCAGGATGTTGTTGCCATTGTTGCCGTAAAGTGTGTTGTCCAGTGCATTGCCGGTGCCGTTGATGTCGCCCGCGTCATCCAGTTGCAGTTCTTCAACATTGTCGGTCAGCGTGTAATTCACGGTTGAATTCACTGTGTCATAACCGTCGCCGGTAAACTCGATGACGATGTCAGAGCCATTGTCGACCTTGTAGAAGTCATCGCCAATACCGCCGAGCATGGTGTCGGTCCCTACGCCGCCATCCAGCTGATCCGAGCCTTCGGCGCCGTAAAGCACATCATTGCCGATATTGCCGAACAGTTGGTCATCCTCGGTCAGACCATAGATAATGTCGTTCCCGCCCAGGCCGTCGATGATGTCGGCGTGATTGGCCGGGTTCTGGTCTCCGTAGATGATGTCGTCGGCATTGGTCGGTTGGATGAAAAGGGCGGCGATTTCAGCATAGGTCATGCTGCGGTCGCTGAAGCGAATGCCGTCTATCACCCGCGAGTAATCAATACCCAGACCGCTCTTGAAGGCGCTTTCAGAAAGTATTTGCCAGAAGCGGTAGTACTCCAGGCTGTTGACTGAACCCAGCGGTTCATCAGCGTAAAGTTTGGCGTAGGTGTCGTAGATTGAGGATTGCAGGAAAAAGTCGTTGATACGGAGAGTACCGCCGCTATTCGCGGTGATCACCAGATCAAGGCCGTCCCTGACAGTGCTGGTGCTCAGCTGGGCGCTGTTCATACCGACGGAGCGCATGTCCAGCCAGTCATAGCCGATGGTCGCCAGTTGGTTCTTGTCAATTCCTGCGATTTCAACATGCTCCGTGTTGTCCAGGGAGCTGATGATGAAGGTCTCATTGCCCCGGCCGCCACGGTAGAAGTCACTGCCACCCTTGCCGTCAACATCCAGGAAACTGCCGACTTGGGTATAGAAGGTGTCTATGACCTGACTGGCGGAAGAGTTCAGAACGGGATTGAAGGCATAGTCCGGGTTGTCGGTTATCAGGCGGGTCATCATGTCGAAGTTGACCGGCACCGCGACGCCTTCGGCATTGAACTGCCGGATCTCGAAGCTGATCAGTTGCGGAATGGTCAGCGCGGAACCGTCGACCGAGCTGCCGGTAGAGATATCCGTGATGGTCATGGCGCCGTTGTCGGCAATATAGATGCGCAGGTTGTTGACATCGGTGGTCTGGATAATCAGGTTGCTCTTGCCGATTCCGTCAATATTGGTAATGGGGCTCATGATGTGATCATGTCCGCCATTGCGAGCATCATGGATGACGGTGGTGCGTTCACCGATCATGATGGTGTTGTCGCCCGTGCCGCCATTGACGGTTACATACTCACCGACGATATCCTGCCCGCCATCCGCCCAGTAAATCTGTGAACCCGACTCTGACCCGGCATCGTAGTCACGGACACTTCCGCCAGCCAGGTTGATGATGCCCGTCGTACTGGACAATGTCAGCGCATCGAAAACGCCATCCTGAGTCAGGGTGATGTCAGCAAAATGCAGGAAGAAATGGCCGTCCTGGGTGAAATCCATGGCCTTGAAAGTGCTGCCCGACAGCGTATGCGTAATTTCCAGCGCACCATTGTCCAGACGCTGAAGGCTGTAATCAGCCTGATTCCCATCCAGATGGATATTGCCTTCACCATAAAGCACATCATGGCCAAAGCTGCCATTAAGATGGATGGTAGGCAGGGCAGGGTTGCCTTCAAGCTTTTCACTGTAAATCAGCTCATCATCACTGCCGGAAGTGAACTGGCTGTTATTAACCAGGAATACGGTTTCCCCGCTGTTGGTGCTGCCGTCATAACTCCCGGTACTGGAAACCGGAACGAAAGCTCCTCCGGCAACATCGGTATTGGCTTCAAAAAGAGTCTGCAGCGACAGGACCTGGCCATCCACATTGACCGTCCAGTTAAGGCTGCCCTGGGCGAGCTGGGTCATCAGCGTGGACAGGGAAAAACGGGCGTCGCTGTCCCGGATCGCCAGATAGAAATGCGATCCGTCATTGCCGACATAGACATCACCGGCGGTTACGTTATCCGCAGGATTGATCGTAATTCCCACGGCAATGTCAGTTGAGCTGATGAAGGCCATATCGTGGCCGCTGTTCCTGCCGAACAGGATCTCGGTTTCGGTAGCGCGACTGACGAGGATATCGTCGCCGGCGCCGCCATCGAGAACGGCATGCAATACCGGTTTCACGGTCGTGCTGCTTTCAAAACCGATAATGTCATTGCCAATCCCGCCGGTCAGAGCCCGCGTGGCAGTAACACCGGGTTCGACATAGTCAAATCCATTGACGACGATATAGTCATCGCCGTCGGTGCCCGCGAGTACTGACGAAGCTACATCCGGCTGGTTAAGGACAGTGTCGCTGAATTGAATGGTAATCGTCGCGGTGCTGGCGGAGCCGTAGAAGTAATCCTTGACCTGCACCCAGTTGCCATCGCCCATTTCGATGTAGAGGTCTTTCAGGAACTGACGGAATACGAGATTGTCAGGTTTGGCGAAGTTGAAGGTCAGGGTATGGTTACCGCTCACGCCCGGCCGGACGGTATCAAATCCAAAGCCGCTGTCGAACTGGTAGGTGACATTTGAACCGCGGCCATCCAGAACGTCATTGCCGTTTCCGCCGATCAGGACATCAGTTCCGCCGGCCTGGCTGTCGCCGTAGCCGGCAAACATCACATCATTCCCATCGCCACCAATGAGGGTGTCGTCTCCGGAAAGACCCAACAGGCTGTCATCGCCATTGCCACCGATCAGGACATCGCTGCCGTCATAGCCGGCCAGGTTGTCGTTGCCATCCCCGCCTTCCAGTGTGTCATTGCCGCTCTGACCGATCAGCTGGTCGTTGCCGCCCATGCCGCGCAGCAGGCTGTTACCATAGTTGGCGTACATCTGGTTGTCGCTTTCATTGCCCTGCGCCACCAGGTTGTCGAGACCGGACAGATCCAGGCGCTCAAGATTGTCAGCCAGCGTGTAATTCACACCGGCGATTACCCGGTCATCGCCTTCACCGACGCCCTCGACAATCACCGCCTGGCTGTCGCTGACGGTGTATTCGTCATTGCCTGCGCCGCCCAGCATCGTGTCGACACCGGTTCCGTCATTCAAAACGTCATTGCCTTCGCCGCCAAGCAGGCTGTCATTGCCGTCATTGCCAAAAAGGAAATCCTGCCCGTCGCCCCCGATCAGGGTATCGTTCCCCGCCATGCCGTCCAGATTGTCGTCACCGGCCAGGCCTTCCAGCAGGTTATCGCCGATGTTGCCGGTAATCCCGTTACCCAGGTCATTACCTGTCCCGGAAAGATTGCCGGTGTCCTGCAGCCAGAGAGTTTCAGTATTGTCAGACAGGGTGTAGCTGACCGTGGAATAGACCTGGTCATTTCCTTCGCCGGCATTTTCAAGCACCGAATCCGAACTGTTGTCCACAAAGTAAGTGTCGTCATCCGCGCCACCCGCCAGGGTATCTGCGCCGACACCGCCATCCAGGGTGTCATTGCCGGTCAGGCCGAAGAGTTCGTCGTTATCAACGCCTCCGGTCAGGGTGTCATTCAGGTCGTTGGGATTCTGGTCGCCGATCAGCGTTGTCATGGAAACTCTCCTTGATTTATTTTGGTGGTGCCGGCAAAAGCGGGCGCCCGATTCTAGGAGGAAACATGAGCAATGCGCAATGACGCCGGGAAGGGCTAACTGACTGAGAATAAAATAAAAAGTGAATTTGGTTGCTCGCAAGCAATAAAAAAGCCCGCTTGCGCGGGCTTTTTCAGGACCTTGAAACAGTGCCGGTGGATTAGCCGCCGAACTGGTTCATGGTGTTCTTGGAAGCGTCACCGGCCTTCAGCGCGTTGTCGCCCGAGAACATTTCCTTGTGGTCGTCACCGATGTCGGAGCCGGCCATCGCCTGGTGCTTCACGCAAGCGATACCGCCGCGGATTTCCTTGCGCTGCACACCGGCCACATAGGCCAGCATGCCCAGCTCGCCGAAGTAACCCTGAGCCAGCTCGTGAGTGGACAGAGCGGCGGTGTGGTAGGTCGGCAGGGTGATCAGGTGATGGAACACACCGGCTTCACGGGCAGCATCGGCCTGGAAGGTACGGATCATTTCATCAGCGGCGTTCGACAGTTCGGTGCCGTCGTACTTGGCGTCCATCAGCTTGGCGCGGTCGTAGGCGGACACGTCCTTGCCTTCCTTGACGAAGCGGTCATAGGCTTGCTGACGGAAGTTCAGGGTCCAGTTGAACGACGGGCTGTTGTTGTAGACCAGCTTGGCGTTCGGAACCACTTCCTTCACGCGGTTGACCATGTGGGCGATTTCCGCGACGTTCGGGGTCGGGGTTTCGATCCACAGCATGTCGGCGCCGTTCTGCAGCGAGGTGACGCAGTCCAGGACCACGCGGTCGATCTGGGTGCCTTCACGGAACTGGTACAGGCCGGAAGCCAGACGGGTCGGGCGGTGCAGCTTGCCGTCGCGCTTGATCAGGATTTCGTCGTCAGCGGCTTCGCTGATGTCGATTTCCTTGGTGTCCAGGTAGCTGATGTACTGGGAAGCCAGGTCACCCTTCTTCTTGGAGACCGGGATCTTCTGGGTCAGGTCAGCGCCTTCAGAGTCGGTACGGGCAACGATAACACCGTCGTCAATGCCGAGTTCCAGGAAAGCCAGACGCACGGCGTTGATCTTCGACAGGAAGTCTTCGTGCGGCACGGTAACCTTGCCGGCCTGGTGACCGCACTGCTTGGCGTCGGAGACCTGGTTTTCGATCTGGATGGCGCAGGCGCCGGCTTCGATCATCTTCTTGGTCAGCAGGTAGGTGGCTTCTTCGTTACCGAAACCGGCATCGATGTCGGCAATGATGGGCACAACGTGGGTCTGGAAGCCGTTGATCTTGGCTTCGACTTCGGCGGCCTTGGCCTTGTCACCGGCTTCTTCAGCCTTCTGCAGGGCGCGGAACAGGTCGTTCAGTTCGCGGGCGTCAGCCTGGCGCAGGAAGGTGTAGATCTCTTCGATCAGGGCCGGAACGGCAGTCTTTTCGTGCATGGACTGGTCGGGCAGCGGGCCGAAATCGGAGCGCAGGGCGGCAACCATCCAGCCGGACAGGTAGATGTACTTCTTGTCGGTGGTGCCGAAGTACTTCTTGTTCGCGATCATCTTCTGCTGGGCGATGAAACCGTGCCAGCAACCCAGGGACTGGGTGTACTTGCTGCTGTCAGCGTCGTATTCAGCCATGTCCTTGCGCATGATGCCGGCGGTGTACTTGGCGATGTCCAGACCGGTGCGGAAGCGGTTCTGCACGATCATGCGGGCCGCATCTTCCGGGTGAATGGCACCCCAAGTGCCGCCGAGCTTGGCCTTGACGGCGCGGACGTGTTCGAGTGCAGAGGCGTACGTAGTCATGACGTTTTCCTGTTGCTGGTGGGTTGATGCCGAGACGGCCTTTGCGATTCAGACAAAAGTCGTATCAACGAGAATGTGGCGAAGTCTAAAGTTTGTGGCATAATTTCGCTAATTTATCATCTTGATCTTCGGTATTTATTTCATGAATCTTGAGCGCGTTGATCTTAATTTGCTGACGTATCTTGATGTTTTGCTTAGGGAAAAAAATGTCACCCGCGCGGCGGAGCAGCTGGGCGTCACCCAGCCGGCGATGTCGAACATCCTGCGCCGCCTGCGCACGCTGTTCAACGATCCGCTGCTGATCCGCTCCAGCGAAGGCATGACGCCGACCGAGCGGGCGCTGGAGTTGCAGCCCAGCATCCGCGAGGTTTTGTCCGACCTGAGCCAGATCCTGGAGCCGCGCACCGAGTTCCGGCCGCTCAGCAGTAACCGGGTTTTCCGCATCATGGCGTCCGACTATGCCGAGGCCACGCTGATTCCGGCGCTGGTCAAGGCGATGCGTTCGGAAGCGCCGAACGTGGTGCTGGACTTCCTGACGCCCTCCGATGTCAGCTACCGCGACATGGAGCAGGGCAAGGTCGACATGGCCATCAACCGTTTCAATGAAATCCCGCAGTCCTTCCACCAGGTGCTGGTGTGGCAGGACAGCTTTTCCTGCCTGCTGCACCGTGACAGCGACATGATCGACCACTTCAACCTGAAGTCCTATCTGGAAGCGCAACACATCTGGGTCAGCAAGACCGGCATGGGCGTGGGCTTCGGCGTCAACCCGGAGAAGTCCGGCGGGCTGGGCTGGATTGACCAGGCGCTGGCGCGCATCGGCAAGAAGCGCAAGATCAGCATCTTCACCCGGCACTACCAGATGCCCGCCTTGCTGGCCGCCAACGCCGACCTGATCGCCACTTTGCCGACGCGGGTGGCGCGGCTGCAGGCGCAAAACCTGCGGCTGGTGATCAAGGAGCCGCCATTCTATATACCCGAGTTCGAGTTGAAAATGGCGTGGTGCCCGTTGTTGCACCACCATCCGGCACACCGCTGGCTGCGGCAGCTGATCCTGTTTGTCGCCCGGCAGCTTATAGAGGAAGAGCGGCGGCAGGAAGACAAGGCCATTATTCACAGCCACATGTCCGCCCGCTACGAAGACTGAAGGAAACCGGCCCGTGAAATGGCATCCGGGCCGGTTTTTCGGTACACTATTGCCCTTCCGATTTTTCCCCCGCTCACTTCAATCAGGTGAACTTCCATGACGACCGAACGTATCCAGCGCGGTAACCTGGCCATTGCCAAGGAACTGTATGATTTCATTGTCAACCAGGCCATTCCCGGTTCCGGTGTTGACGTCGACGCCTACTGGAGCGCTTTCGAACAGGTCGTGACCGAACTGACCCCGAAGAACAAGGCGCTGCTGGCCAAGCGTGATGACCTGCAGGCCAAGATTGACGCCTGGCACCGCGCCAACCCCTCCTTCCCGCGCGCCGAATACAAGGCGTTCCTGGAAGAGATCGGCTACCTGGTGCCGGAAGGCCCGGACTTCCAGATCACCACGGAAAACGTGGATGAAGAACTGGCCCAATTGGCCGGTCCGCAGCTGGTGGTGCCGGTGCGCAACGCCCGTTACGCCCTGAACGCCGCCAACGCCCGCTGGGGCTCGCTGTACGACGCCCTGTACGGTTTCGACGTGATTGATGAAGCCGACGGCGCGGAAAAGGGCAAGGGCTACAATCCGAAGCGCGGCGCCAAGGTCATCGCCTTCGGCCGCAAGTTCCTGAACGAGACCTTCCCGCTGGCTTCCGGCTCGCACGTGGACTCCACACGCTATGCCGTCGAAAACGGCCAGCTGGCCGTGACCCTGAAGGACGGCTCCAAGGTCGGCCTGAAGAATGCCGCCCAGTTCGTCGGCTTCCTGGGTGACGCCGCTGCTCCGACCGGCGTGCTGCTGAAGAACAACGGCTTGCACGTGGAAATTCAGGTTGA
The DNA here is from genome assembly GCA_036273075.1 of Fluviicoccus sp. Taxonomy (GTDB): domain Bacteria; phylum Pseudomonadota; class Gammaproteobacteria; order Pseudomonadales; family Moraxellaceae; genus Fluviicoccus. The sequence goes on from DASUIL010000337.1 coordinate 11,020, forward strand.
CGCCAGCCATCAGGTCGGCAAGGACGATGCCGCCGGCGTGAAGGACCTGCTGGTGGAAGCCGCCGTGACCACCATTCAGGACCTGGAAGACTCCGTGGCCGCCGTGGACGCCGAGGAAAAGGTGGAAGGCTACACCAACTGGCTGGGCCTGATGCTGGGCACGCTGGAAGAGTCCTTCGAGAAGGGCGGCAAGATGCTGACCCGCCGCATGAACGCCGACCGCACCTACAAGGCCCCGCAGGGCGGCGAGTTCACGCTGCACGGCCGCTCGATGATGCTGCTGCGCAACGTTGGTCACCTGATGACCAACCCGGCCATCCTGGTCAATGGCGAGGAAGTGTTCGAAGGCATCATGGATGCCTTGGTCACCGCCCTGATCAGCCAGCGCGCCCGCACCGACAAGGCCGGTGTGAAGCTGGTCAACTCCCGCGCCGGTTCCACCTATATCGTGAAGCCGAAGATGCATGGTCCGGAAGAAGTGGCCTTCGCCGTCGAGCTGTTCGCCGCCGCTGAAAAGGCCGTCGGCCTGCCGAAGAACACCCTCAAGGTCGGCATCATGGACGAAGAGCGCCGCACCTCGGTCAACCTGAAGGAATGCATCCGCGCCGCCTCCGAACGCACCATCTTCATCAACACCGGCTTCATGGACCGTACCGGCGATGAAATCCATACCTCGATGGAAGCCGGTCCCGTGGTCCGCAAGGACGACGTGAAGAAGCAAGCCTGGATTGCCGCCTACGAGCGCCGCAATGTCTCCATCGGTCTGGCCTGCGGCCTGCAGGGCAAGGCGCAGATCGGCAAGGGCATGTGGCCGAAGCCGGACGAAATGAAGGAAATGCTGGCCACCAAGGCAGCGCATCCCAACGCCGGTGCTACTTGCGCCTGGGTACCGAGCCCGACCGGCGCCGCGCTGCACGCGCTGCACTACCATCAGGTGAACGTGAAGGCCCGTCAGGACGAACTGAAGTCGGTTCCCGGCGACGCCGTGGACACCATCCTCAACCCGCCGCTGGCTGCCGAAACCAACTGGTCCGACGCCGAGAAGCTGGCCGAGCTGGAAAACAACTGCCAGGGCATCCTGGGTTATGTGGTGCGCTGGGTGGATCTGGGCGTGGGTTGCTCCAAGGTGCCCGACATCAACAACGTCGGCCTGATGGAAGAC
>DASUIL010000338.1:0-5076 GCA_036273075.1 Fluviicoccus sp.
CGCCGGCTTGCAGCAGGTCGCGGATCGAAACTTGTGCCATGATGTGAACTCCAGGTTCGGGTTAGGCCTCCATGTACCCCGGCTACCGACCTGACTGGCAGGCACCCAATAACCGTGACGGCACATGTGCGTGTTTTAAAATTGAAAAATACCTGTCCGGTTTATTTGCCGAAACAGGCGCGGCTTTATACCATATCGGCCTTCCCGCCTCAATGACGACGTAGAGCTTTATGACCGTATCCCTGAAAACCCCTGACGATATCGAGAAAATGCGTGTGGCCGGCCGCTTGGCCGCCGATGTACTGATGATGATCGGCCCCTTCGTCAAGGCGGGTGTTACCACTGAAGAGCTGGACCGCATCTGCCACGACTATATTGTCAACGTGCAGCAGGCCATTCCCGCACCGCTGAACTACAAGGGGTTTCCGAAAAGCATATGCACCTCGGTCAACCATGTAGTCTGCCATGGCATTCCTAACGACAAGAAGGTCCTGAAGAACGGCGATATCATCAATATCGACATTACCGTCATCAAGGACGGCTATCATGGCGACACCTCCAAGATGTTCGTGGTAGGCGAAGGCTCGGTGCTGGCCAGCCGCCTGATCAAGGTCACCCAGGAATGCCTGTACCGCGCCCTGGCGGTGGTACGGCCGGGAGCGCGTCTCGGCGATATCGGCAGCGCCATCCAGAAACATGCCGAAGCCAACCGCTTCAGCGTCGTGCGCGAATATTGCGGCCATGGCATCGGCAAGGTATTTCACGAGGAGCCGCAGATCCTCCATTACGGCAGGGCCGGTGAAGGACTGGCGCTGCAAGCGGGCATGATCTTCACGATCGAACCGATGATCAACGCCGGCTCCTGGCAGACGAAACTGCTCCCGGACGGCTGGACCGCCGTCACCAAGGACCATAAGCTGTCCGCCCAGTGGGAACACACGATTCTGGTCACCGAGACCGGCGTTGAAGTCCTGACCGCCCGCCCCGACGAAGACCTGTCCTTCTTACAAGGTTAATCCCATGTCGCCTCCCCCCACGCTGGTTCCCCGCCTCCTCGACGCCGCCCGGCTCAATGCGCCGCAACTCAGCAACGCAGAATACCGGGATCTGCTGAAGGATGCCCACCAGCAGCTGCGCGCCGAATTTGACGGCGGCACCTGTGTCCGGCTGTTGGTATCGGCGCGCGCGCAGGCCGTCGACGAGGTGCTTCGCCATGTCTGGGCCGCCGCAGGCCTGAACCAGATACCCGAACTGGCGCTGCTGGCGGTCGGAGGCTACGGCCGCGGGGAACTGCATCCGGCCTCGGATGTCGATGTGCTGGTGCTGCATTCCCACGACGCCCTCCCCCCGGACATCAGTGAAGCCATCAGCGCCTACCTGTCCCGGCTGTGGGATCTGGGTCTCGACATCGGCTCCAGCGTGCGCTCGCTGGAAGAATGCGTGGAAGGCGTCAGCCAGGACATCACCATTGCCACCACATTGCTGGAAGTGCGGACGCTGTGCGGGCCTGACAGCCTGCGCCAGACCCTGCTGCAGCTTACCCGGCCGCTGTGGACCGGAGCCGCGTTCTTTGAGGCCAAGAAGGAAGAACAGCACGACCGTCACGCCAAGCACAACTTCACTGAATACAATCTGGAGCCGGACATCAAGAACGCGCCGGGCGGGCTGCGCGATATCCAGACCGTCGCCTGGGTCGCCAAACGCCATTTTGACGCCGGAACACTCTACGATCTCGTGAACCACGGCTTCCTCACGGAATTTGAATACCGGCAGCTGATGGAAGGCGAAGCCTTCCTGTGGCGCATCCGCTTCCTGCTTCACATGCTGTCGAACCGCAACGAGAACCGGCTGCTGTTCGATTACCAGAAGACCATCGCCAACCTGCTGGGCTACACCGACAGCAATGCCAACCGGGCGGTGGAGCAGTTCATGAAGGCCTATTACCGCGCCGCCATGAACCTGTCGATGCTGAATGAACTGCTGTTGCAATATTTCGATGAAACCATCCTGAAGACGGAAGAAGACAGCGAGATCGTTGCGGTTAACGACCATTTCCAGTTGCGCGACAACCACATCGAGGTCACGCACCATCAGGTGTTCGCCAAGTTCCCCTCGGCCCTGCTGGAAATCTTCCTGATCCTGGCCGAGAACACGCTGATCCAGGGCGTGCGCGCCAGCACCATTCGCCTGATCATGGTCGAAGCGCGCAAGATCAACGACGATTTCCGCAACAATCCGCGCAACCGTGAACTGTTCATGGGCATTCTGCGCGCGCCGCACGCCCTGTTCTCAACGCTGCGGCGGATGAAGCGATACGGCGTCCTCGGCGGCTACCTGCCGGCGTTCGGGGCCATCATCGGCCAGATGCAGTACGACCTTTTCCATATCTATACCGTCGATGCCCACACGCTGCTGGTCATCAAGAACATGCGCCGCTTCCGTTATCAGGAAGGCGCGGAAGCATTCCCGGTGGTGGCGGACGTTGCACAACGCCTGCCGAAGCTGGAGCTGCTGTATCTGGCCGGTCTGTTCCACGATATCGGCAAGGGCCGAGGCGGCGACCACTCCGAGCTAGGCTCGGTCGATGCGCGCGAGTTCTGTCTGGCGCACGGCCTCAGCCTGCGCGAGGCAAATCTGGTCGCCTGGCTGACGCAAAAGCATCTGCTGATGTCCGTCACCGCCCAGAAGCAGGATGTGTCCGATCCGGAAGTGATCCACAAGTTTGCCGAACAGGTGGGCGATCTGGTACATCTGGACTACCTTTACGCCCTGACCGTCGCCGACATCTGCGCCACCAATCCCAAGCTGTGGAACTCCTGGCGCGCCTCGTTGCTGCGCCAGTTGTACCAGCAAACGCGCCGCGCCCTGCGCCGAGGCCTGAACAATCCGGTTGACCGGCAGGAATGGGTGCATGAAACCCGCATCCATGCCCTGGAAATCCTGGTCGACGAACAAGGCATGGATGAAAACCGCATCAATGACATCTGGAAAGGACTCGGCGAGGACTATTTCCTGCGCGAAACCGCCGCCGACATCGCCTGGCACACCGCCGCCATCCTGGCTCACGGCGACAATCCGGCGCCGCTGGTGGTGATCAAGGAAAGCCACGGCACCCAGTTTGAAGGCGCGACCCAGATCTTCGTCTATACCCGCGACCTGCCGAACCTTTTCGCCGCCTCGGTGGCGACGCTGGATCACCTGCATCTGACCGTGCTGGACGCCCGCATCATCACGGCGGAAAACCGCTACTCGCTCGACACTTACATCGTACTGGACGAGGACAACACCCAGATCTCCGACCCCGAGCGGCTGGAATACATCCAGGCCGACCTCGAACGGACACTGTCGCATCCCGACCAGTTCCCGACCATTGTCCAGAAGCGTCTGCCGCGCCAGCTGAAGCATTTCAGAGTCAAGACCATGGTCAACATCAGCAATGACATCCAGCGCCACCAGACCATTCTCGAGGTCATCACGCTGGACCGTCCCGGCCTGCTGGCGCGGATCGGCCTGATCTTCATGGAGCACGGCGTCAACCTGCAGAACGCCCGCATCGCCACGCTGGGCGAACGCGCGGAAGACGTCTTCTTCATTACAGATCGCGACGGTCATCCTATTTCCAATCCCGAACTTTGTGAGAAACTGGCCTCCGCCCTGCGCAGCCAACTGGACACGGTGAACTGAATGAATCCCGACCTGAGCCAACTCCATCCCTATCCGTTCGAGAAGCTGGCGCGCCTGTTCAGCGACCTGACACCGCCCGCTGACCTGAAGCCGATCGCACTATCCATCGGGGAGCCGAAGCATCCGTCGCCGGACTTCGTGATGCGCACCATCAACCAGCAATCCAAGCATCTGGCCACCTACCCCACCACCAAGGGTATTCCTGAACTGCGCCAGGCCATCGCCGCCTGGCTGCAGCGTCGTTTCCGGCTGGTGCATCTGGATGCCGAAACCCAGATCCTTCCGGTCAACGGCACCCGCGAGGCGCTGTTTTCCTTTACCCAGGCCGTGGTCAACCGCCAGACCCGACCGCTGGTGATGATGCCCAACCCCTTCTACCAGATCTATGAAGGCGCGGCGTTCCTGGCGGGCGCCGAACCCTGGTACCTGCCCTGCACCGCCGAAACCGGTTTCATCCCCGACTTCGATGCGGTCCCCGCTGAAATCTGGCAGCAAACCCAGCTGCTTTTCATTTGCAGTCCGGGCAACCCCACTGGCGCGGTCATCCCCCGCGAAAAGCTGGTGCGGTTGTTGGAACTGAGCGACCAGTACGGTTTTGTCATCGCCTCGGACGAGTGCTACTCCGAAATCTATTTTGACGAAACCGATCCGCCGGTCGGTCTGCTGCAGGTTTGTGCCGAGACGGGACGTCACGACTACCGTAACTGCGTGGTGTTTCACTCTCTATCCAAGCGCTCCAACGTGCCAGGCTTGCGTTCCGGCTTTGTCGCCGGTGACGCCAGCATCCTGAAGCCGTACCTGCTCTATCGCACCTATCACGGTTCCGCCATGCCGGTGCAACACCAGTGGGCCTCAATCATGGCCTGGCTCGACGAGGGCCATGTCATCCAGAACCGCGCGCTTTACCGTCAGAAATTCAAGGCTTTCCGCGACATTCTTGATCCGGTTTTACCCTTGCAGATGCCGGATGCGGGCTTCTATTTCTGGGCCGATACCCCGACCGACGATGAATCCTTCGCCCGTTTGCTCTTCGGTCAGGCCCATGTCACCGTGCTGCCCGGACGCTATCTCGGGCGGACCGTGGATGGCTTGAACCCCGGTGAAAACCGGGTGCGGATGGCCCTTGTCGCCTCGCTGAATGATTGCGTAGCCGCCGCCGAGCGCATCAAGGCCCTGCTTTGATCCGGCATTTGGCCGGTTTGATGCTGCAAGATGGCCGGTTTGACCGGGAAAACCCGGTATAATGCTCCCCTTTTACGAATACCTGACCGACGGAGACCTCCATGTCACTCGCCGACCTGATCACCCAGGCCTTTGAAGACCGCCTGCAGTTCAGCCCCACGAATGCCCCGCAGGACGTGCGCAACGCCGTTGCCGAAGCCCTGAACCTGC
>DASUIL010000339.1:0-6841 GCA_036273075.1 Fluviicoccus sp.
GTTGATTACATCGACTACAAAGACACCGAAACCCTCAAGCAGTACGTCACTGAAAACGGCAAGATCGTGCCCAGCCGCATTACCGGCACCAAGGCCCGTTATCAGCGCCAGCTGGCCCTTGCCATCAAGCAGGCCCGCTACCTGGCCCTGCTCCCGTACACCGACAACCATCAGTAAGGGGTGTGAGAGATGGACGTTATTCTTCTTGAGAAGGTCAAGAACCTGGGTTCCCTCGGAGCCCGTGTCAGCGTGAAGCCCGGCTACGGCCGCAACTTCCTGATCCCGAAGGGCAAGGCTGTGCCGGCGACTGAAGCCAACATCGCCGCCTTCGACGCCCGCCGCGCCGAACTGGAGCGTCAGGAAGCCGAAACCCTGGCCGCCGCCCAGGCTCGCGCCGCCCAGCTCGCCGAAATTGCTGTCGTCATCGCCGCCAAGTCCGGCGACGAAGGCAAGCTGTTCGGTTCCGTGGGCACCCGTGACATCGCCGAAGCGATTACCGCTGCCGGTGTCACCGTTGACAAGAGCGAAGTGCGCCTGCCGAACGGCGCCATTCGCAACACCGGTGAATACACTGTCGCCCTGCACCTGCACAGCGATGTGAACGCCGAAGTCAGCGTCACGGTAGTTTCCGAGTAATCTCGCGCAACCGCTGCGAAAAAAGGCGTCGATCCTCCGGTTCGACGCCTTTTTTCATTCTGGGACCACGACCACATTCGCCACACATTCGTTTGCTTGTGTGAACCGCGCCAAGCGGGAATAATAACCTCCGACTCCCCCTACCGACTTTTCCGAACGCAGTCGCCGACTGCGTCGGTAAGCGGCTTGTTACTTTTGCCTTTTTAACCGCCGGTATGCCATGCCACCATCGTTGCCTGCTGAATCCGATGTCGTCACCAGCCTGAAAGTGCCGCCGCACAGCCTGACTCTGGAACAGGCCATCCTGTCCGGCCTGATGGCTGACCCCAGCGCCTGGGACAACGTCACGGAAATTGTCAGTGAGAGGGATTTCTATTCGCCCCGCCACAGCCTGATCTTTCGCGCCATCGCCACGCTGATCAACAACGACCAGCCCTGTGACGCGATTCTGGTGCTGAAGTGGCTGGAAGACATGCAACTGCTGGAAAAGGCCGGCGGCGAGGCCTACCTGGGACAAATCCTGAAGGATGCCCCGGCCACCACGGCCAATATCGAAGCCTATTCTGAGCGGGTGCGTGAGTTTTCGGTATTGCGCCAGCTGATCGCCACCAGTGGTGAAATCGCCAATGTCGCCTACCAACCCAAGGGCCAGTCTGCCTCGGCAATTCTGGATCAGGCCGAAACCAAGATTTTCGCCATAGCAGAACAACAAAAAAACCGTGATGCCAAGAGCGGGCCGCAACTGATCAAGCCCTTGCTGGCCAAGACGCTGGAAAAGATTGACGAGCTGTATCACTCCACGGAGCCCATCACCGGCCTCACGACCGGTTTCAGTGACCTGGATAACCGCACTTTCGGCATGCAGAAGAGCGACCTGATCATTGTCGCGGCGCGTCCCAGTATGGGTAAGACCACTTTCGCCATGAATCTGGTCGAAAGCGTGATCTTCAACTCGGACCTGCCCGCCGTGGTGTTTTCCATGGAAATGCCTGCGGAACAACTGCTGTTGCGCATGCTGTCCTCCATCGGCGGGGTTGATCAGGGCCGTGTCCGTTCCGGCAAGCTGGAGGAGGATGACTGGCCGCGACTGGCATCAGCCGTGACGCAGCTTAGCGACAAGAAACTGTATATTGACGACAGCGCCGCCCTGCCCCCGAACGAAGTCCGCGCCCGCGCCCGCCGCGTCGCGCGTGACCACGGTGGCAAGATGGGCCTGGTGATGGTTGACTACCTTCAGCTGATGCGGGTGCCCGGCATGGAAAACAACCGTGTCAACGAAGTGGGCGAAATTTCGCGTTCGATGAAGGCGCTGGCCAAGGAGCTGCAATGCCCGGTCGTAGCCTTGTCGCAATTGAGCCGGAACCTGGAACAGCGCCCCAACAAACGACCGGTCATGTCCGACCTGCGGGAATCCGGCGCCATCGAGCAGGACGCCGACCTGATCATGTTCATTTACCGGGATGAAGTCTATAACGCTGACTCGAAGGACAAGGGCACTGCCGAAATCATCATTGCCAAGCAGCGTAACGGTCCCATCGGCACCGCCCGCCTGGCGTTCGTCGGCCATCTGAGCCGATTCAAGGATCTGGCTCCCGAATATTATCGCGCGGACGACGAATGACCATGCGTGACGCCACATTGCACCTCAGTCGAGAGGCCCTGCTGCATAATGTCGCCCGCGTCAAAGCGCTGGCCCCGCAGTCCCGCGTGCTGGCGATGGTCAAGGCTGAAGCCTACGGGCATGGTGCAACGGTGGCCGCAGCCTTTCTTGCGCCGCACGTTGATGCCTTGGGTGTCGCCTTCCTGGAGGAGGCCCTGGCCTTGCGCGATGCCGGCATCGTGACGCCGATCGTACTCATGGAAGGCGTCTTCGATGACTACGAGCTGACAACGGCCCGCGCCAAGAACATGCATCTCATGGTGCATCGGAAAGAACAGATTGACTTGCTCGCCCGTCACTCCCAGGGGCAGCCGGTGACTGCCTGGCTCAAGGTCAACAGCGGGATGAACCGTCTTGGCTTCAGTCCGGAAGATGCGCCTCAGGCTTATCAACGGCTGGAAACACTGCCCGCCGTCAACCGGATTATCCTCTGCAGCCACTTTGCCGCCGCCGACGACCCGGACTCAGCCCAGACAGGCCGTCAGCTTTCCGTGATGAATGCGTTGGCGGAGCGCCTGCCCGCCCTGCCTGTCAGCCTCGCCAATTCCGCCGCCATTCTCCGTCTGCCCGAAACCCACCGCCAGTGGGTGCGGCCAGGAATCATGCTGTATGGCTCATCCCCGTTTTCCGGACAAAGCGCGGAGTCCCTGGAATTGAAACCGGTCATGACCCTGCGATCACGCGTGATTGCCGTACAGCCGCTGGCGGCGGGCCAACCGGTTGGCTACAGTGCTACTTGGACAACCCCTCAGGATACCCGGATCGCGGTTGTGGCGATCGGCTACGGCGACGGCTATCCCCGGCACGCACCCTCCGGAACACCGGTTCTGGTCAATGGCCGTCGCTATCCGTTGGTCGGTCGGGTCAGCATGGACATGATTACCGTAGATATCGGTGATGATGCAGTCAGTCCCGGAGACGCGGCCGTGCTCTGGGGGGAAGGTTTGTCCGCCGATGAAGTGGCGGCACATGCCGGCACCATCAGCTATGAACTGTTCTGCCGCCTTACGGCGCGAGTACGCAGGCTCTGGTCCTGAGCGCCATCCGACGAACGGCATGGCGGATATTTCCTCCTTGGCTAGGATTACTAGTGAGTATTGGGCTAAAGGAGGAGGTCAAGGTTAAAACACGTACGCGTTTCAACAGCTTCAACTGGCTTCATCTGCAAGGCGTTGCCGCCTGACGTCCGTTAAGACGGACCAGACCCCGCTTCGGCGGGGTTTTCATTGCTATCCCCCGGCGGCGTCAGCGGTTGCAATGGCTGGCAAGTTTCCCGGCGTCCGCCCCGCAACTTGATTTGCCGGCTCGCGGAATCCGCAGCTTCCTTCAGGATCAGCGCCTCAGGCGTCCCTTCATCATCCATCCGTTTGCTGAAGGCGTCTATTTTTTCCATGACGCGAAAACCGGCGTTGGCGCCTAGCAGCGAGAGCGTAAGACTGTTTATGCGCGGAGTTTCGCGGTCCAGGCTGCGCACCAGGATTTCCATGGCGGCCGGATGACACGATTTACCCAGGGCATTGATGACCGCCGCCTGAACCTCGGGGGTATCGTCCATTTCGAAGGTGTTGATCAATTGCTGCAACGGACCGTCGTCCAGAGTGCCGGCCTCGGCCATCGCCCCCAGTTGATTGGCGGCATCTATCCGCCGCGCGGCATCCGGATCATGCAACTGTTTGGCCAGACGCTTGCCAGGGGACTCCACCGGCGGTGGCGGCGCGGGCAAAGCTGCATTGCTGGTAACCGTGGGAGGATTGGGGGGGACATCCCCGGGACGATCACACGCACTGAGAAGACCCAGCAGCACCAAACCGGCGCCAAGTCGCCAAGGGCTGAACCTGTTATCGTTATTACCTTTCAACCACCACTCCCCTTACGACAATCTGTGTCGCACATGACTTTGCCAGTACCCGCCAATGCGAATAAGCTAGCGGGCATTCGATTCTGACCTTTTTTACGCGTATGAGCAAAATCAAATCTGTTTACAGTTGTCAGTCCTGTGGCGCTCAGTTTCCGAAATGGGCTGGTCAATGCGGTGATTGTGGCGCCTGGAACACCTTGCAGGAAAGCCGTCCTGACACCACAACACCACGCATGAAGGCCAGCAGCGGCTACGCCGGTCAGGCTGCGCAAGTCACCGTGCTGGACGAAGTCAGCGTCAACTCGGAAAACCGCACCCCTACCGGCCTCAGCGAACTGGACCGGGTGCTGGGCGGCGGTCTGGTGGAAGGCTCGGTAGTGCTGATCGGCGGCGATCCCGGCATCGGGAAGTCCACCATCCTCTTGCAGACCCTGACATGGCTGGCGCAGAGCCAGCGCGCCCTCTACGTTACCGGCGAGGAATCACTTGGCCAGGTAGCGATGCGCGCCAAGCGGCTGGAATTGCCCTGCGACAAGCTGCGCATCATGGCGGAAACCTGCGTCGAGACCATCGCCGCCACGCTGCGTCAGGAAAGGCCCGCGGTCGCGGTCATCGACTCGATCCAGACACTGTATACCGAAGCCATCCAGTCCGCGCCGGGAGGCGTGTCGCAAATCCGCGAATCGGCCGCCATCCTCACCCGCTACGCCAAGCAGACCGGGACCGCCCTCTTCCTGGTGGGCCACGTCACCAAGGAAGGCGCATTGGCCGGACCGCGCGTGCTGGAGCACATGGTTGATTGCGTGTTGTATTTCGAAGGTGAATCCGATTCCCGCTTCCGCATGATCCGCGCCGTCAAGAACCGCTTCGGCGCGGTCAATGAACTGGGGGTTTTCGCCATGACCGATCGCGGCCTGCGCGAGGTCGCCAACCCTTCCGCCATTTTCCTTTCACGCTACGAGGAACCGATTCCCGGCTCCATCGTCATGATCAGCCGCGAGGGCACCCGGCCGTTGCTGGTGGAAGTGCAGGCGCTGGTGGATGACGCCTTCGGCAACCCCCGGCGCGTCGCGGTCGGCCTGGATCAGAACCGGCTGTCGATGCTGCTGGCAATCCTGCACCGGCACGGCGGTATTCCCACCGTCGGACAGGATGTGTTCGTCAACGTTGTCGGCGGCGTGAAGGTGCTGGAAACCGGCTCCGACCTGGCGGTGCTGATGGCGGTGTATTCCAGCCTGCGCGGGCAAGCGCTGCCGCCGGATCTGGCGGTGTTCGGCGAGGTCGGCCTGTCCGGGGAAATCCGGCCGGTGCCGAACGGTCAGGAACGCTTGCGCGAGGCCGCCAAGCATGGTTTCAAGCGCGCCATCGTCCCCAAGGGCAATGTGCCGCGGGGGCCGATCGAGGGCATGGAGGTGGTCGGTGTCGGCCGCCTGAACGAGGCGCTGGAAGCGTTATGATACTCCCCCTTGTATTTGGCGGCGGTCATACCCATAACTGGGAAACCACCGACATTTACCGGGAGTCCCCTCATGTCCGACCTGCATCTGGTCTGCCCGCACTGCACCGCGATCAACCGCGTTCCCGTCGAACGGCTGCAACAAGCGCCGTCCTGCGGCAAATGCCATCAACCGTTGCTGACCGGCGCGCCGGCCGATCTCGATTCCGCCACGTTTGACCGCTTCATCAGTCGTAACGATTTGCCCGTGGTGGTGGATTTCTGGGCCAGTTGGTGCGGCCCGTGCAAGATGATGGCTCCGCACTTCGCCACCGCCGCGCGCGAGATGAACGGACAGGTGCTGTTCGCCAAGGTCAGTACCGAAGACGCGCCGGATCTGGCGCAACGCTACAACATCCGCAGCATTCCGACGCTGGCGCTGTTCAAGGGCGGGAAGGAGATAGACCGCGTGTCCGGCGCGATGAACGCCGGACAGTTGCAGTCGTGGTTGCGGGTAAAGCGTTGAAGGATTGGTTAAACGGCAGTGAGGGTCTTGACGCCGTCAGCGGTGCCGAGCAGCAGTACATCCGCCGGACGGCGCGCGAACAGGCCGTTGGTGACGACGCCGGTGATCTGGTTGAGGATGCCTTCCAGCTCCGGCGGATTGACGATGCTGAGACCATAGGTGTCGAGGATGACATTGCCGTTGTCAGTGACGAAACCCTGACGGTAGACCGGGCTGCCGCCCAGCTTCACCAGTTCACGGGCCACGTAAGAACGGGCCATCGGAATCACTTCCACCGGCAGCGGGAATGCACCCAGCACATCAACCAGTTTGCTGCCGTCCGCGATGCAGATGAACTTCTTCGCCACCGCCGCCACGATCTTCTCGCGGGTCAGCGCGCCGCCGCCGCCCTTGATCATGTGCATGTGCCGGTTGATTTCGTCCGCGCCGTCGACATAGACGCCGATACCATCAACATCATTCAGTTCCATGACTTCGAGACCGATCTTGCGCAGGCGCTCGGCAGTAGCCTTCGAACTGGCGACGGCGCCGGGAATGTGGTGCTTGATCGGCTCCAGCGCGTCGATGAAGAAATTGGCGGTGGAGCCGGTGCCGACGCCCAGGACATCGCCCTTCTCGACATAGGCCAGCGCCGCCTCGGCGACCGCGCGTTTGAGTTGATCTTGCGTCATGATGGCTGAAACCCCGAATACCCTGTGAAAGTTGCGGAATTATACCTTGAGTGCC
>DASUIL010000340.1:0-6544 GCA_036273075.1 Fluviicoccus sp.
TCATGATCGTGCACCTCATGCCGGGCGGTCAGGCCCGGGCGGCTAATCCGGAAAGAAGGCGCGGGAGGCCGAACCACGGTTCCCGCCACGGTTGAATCTAGTCCTCCCCCGGTTGTCCGACACCTCGCCGATCGGCCAGTACCTCGCTTTCTGAAGAACAGGAGCCCCCGGGGAACACCCCTTGGCCGCCGCGCCCGCCGCACACGACCGAATCCCCCAATGCACCGCGACGCGGGCTGTGGCAGACTCGGGATATCACCATCGCCGCTCCGGGAAACCGACCTCATCGTGAACGCTTCGCACCGCCGCACCTCCCTGCTGCTGACCGCCTGCCTGACCGGCGCCGGACTGCCATTGTCCGCCGCAACGGCCGCCGTCGACGAGGCGCAGGCGCGCAAGGCCGGGGAAGCGGCCGTGCAGACGGTGATCCCGCGCAAGATGGCCTACAGGAAGCTGAAGCTGGGCTTCCTGCCCTTCAGCGCCAAGGTCAGCGACCTGACCATTTCCGAGAACGAGCGCTTCGCGCGGCACCCGCTGCGCGACTGGCCGCATTTCTACACGGCGAAGGAAATCAGCCTGACGGCCGACCTGCTGCCGCTGCTGATCGGCCGCATTTCCGTGACCAAACTCGATATCCGCGACTTTCAGGCCAACGTGCTGGTCGACCGCGACTACACCCTCAACGTCGGCGACCTGATGCAGCAGAAGCGCGGACCGCTGATGAGCTGGCTGCGAATCAAGGATTTCCATGCCGCCAACGGCGCGGTGCGGGTAGTGGACGCCACGGCAGCGCGCGGTCCGGCGCGGCTGACCTTCGATGACATCGACGTGCGCTTTACCGGCTTCGCGCTCAAGGACAAGTTCAACCTGAATGTCGGCCTGCGCACCCCCGGGGCGCAGACCCGCAACGTCAGCCTGCGCGGCATCGCCGGGCCGATTCTCGACACCGTGCGTTCCGAACAGGTGCCGCTGGACGGCGTGCTGACCGTTGACCGGGCGCCGATCCTGCCTTTTTCCGCCTACATCCCCGAGGGCCTCACCGCCTATCCTGCCGCCGGCACCGCCTCGATGCAGCTGCAACTGAAAGGCAACGCCTGGGAAGGCATGAGCAGCCAGGGCGGCATCCGCCTGGAGAACCTGGTGCTGGCCTCGCCGGACGGTAAGCTGCGCGGCAAGCCGTTCACGCTGGCGCTGGATATCGGCCGCAATGTCGTCACGCTGAAACAGCAGCAGATTGCCCTGAACAACATGGCGGTCAGCATGGGGCCGAACCGGCTTACCGTCGACGGCGTGGTGCGCGGCATTCCCCGGCGGCCGGTGATTGATGTGGACCTGCGCGCCCCGGCCATCGACCTGCCGTCGATGGAAGAGATCTATCCTTTTTTCCGCGCCTACCTGCCCAAGGGTCTGGAATTCAAGGGCGCGGTGGCGATGGACGCGCACGCCAAGGGCGATATGGAAGGCCTGGACTCGACCGGCGCGCTGGATGTCAGCGGCCTCAGCCTGTTCCTGGCCGATGTCTTCGAAAAGAAGGCGGGGGCCGAGCTCAAGGTCGGCTTCAGCGCGCGGCTGGTGCCGAAGGAATTCACGATCCGGGCGCGCGCCAACGTCAGCGGCCGCGAGCTGACGCTGCTCAACGCCTGGCTGTTCCGCGACGGCCTGAAGCTGGCGCTGGGCAACCGGCTCAGCACCCGCCAGCTGGATGCGGCGATCCGTCCCGGCAACCGCCTCACCGCCGCCGCGGTGCGCGGCGTCATGGACTACGACACCGGCTTTGTCAGCTTCCGCAATTTCGCGGCGGAGGGCTTGGCCGACGCCGATGGCACGGTGACCGACGCGCTGTTCACCGGTTCCTTTGACCTCAACAAGCTGATCGTGCGCTGGGATGTCAGCGCCCGGCTGTCGGCGGCGCGCTCGCAGGCGTTGGTGAAGACCGATCCGGCGCTGGGAGCGCGGCTGGACGCGGACGGACGCCTGCCCTTCCGATTCAAGGTGGAAGGCCCCATGGACAAACCCCGGGTGCTGGCCGACCGCACACCCGCCGCTACGCCGCAACGCTTGTCAGCGGTCGGAACGGCGCACGGGATGATTGGCGTTCGTTGAAGTCCTGTTCATAATGTCGCCTGCCCTGCCGCCCAAGCGCCGCAGGTTCCGGCATCCACCAAAAGAAGAATATGCTGAAAGCGCCCCGGTCCCTTGCCATCCTGTTCCGCTGCCTGCTCTGGCTGGCGCTGTTCTGCGCCGGGCTGTGCCGGCCCGTGGCTGCGGGCGTCCTGGCCGTTGACCCCGAAGCCCCGCGACTGACGCTGGGCCGCAGTCTCGATTACCTGGCCGACCCCACCCTGAAACTGGGTGCGGCGCATGTCATGCAACAACCCGGCTGGCAGGCGGTGCGCAATGACACCGCGAATTTCGGCTACAGCCACAGCGCCCTCTGGTTGCGGGTGCGGCTGCTGAACCCGTCGCCGCAGGCGCAAACGCGGCTGCTGGAAGTCGGTTATCCGGTGCTGGACAAGGTGCAGATCTGGGTGCAGCCCTCGGCGGGCCCGGCCGGCTACTGGCTGATGGGCGACAAGCGGCCCTTCGCCGAGCGCCCGGTCCTGCACCGCCATTTCCTGGCGCCGGTGGAACTGCCCGGCTCAGGCAGCGCCGACCTGCTGATCCGCATTGAAACCGGCAGCAGCGTGCAGGTGCCGCTGAACCTGTGGCAACCGGACGCCTTCCGCCAGCACGACGAACAGACCAGCCTGATCCTCGGCATCTATTTCGGCATCATGCTCAGCATGCTGCTCTACAACGGCTTCCTCTGCTTCTCGCTGCGGGAAACCCAGTACGCCTGGTACGTCGGCTATGTCGCCTCGATCACCGTCTTCCTGGCCAGCCTCGACGGCCTCAGCTTCCAGTATTTCTGGCCGAACGCCACGATCTGGAACGATCAGGTGATTGTCTTCAGCCTGGCGCTGACGCTGTTCTTCGGCGCGCTGTTCGCCCGCAACTTCCTGCACATCGAGCGCGCCGCCCGGCCGGTGCGCATCGCCATGCAGCTGACGCTGGCGGGCAGTCTCGGCAGCGCGCTGGCGGCCTTCCTGACGCAATACACCGTCTCGATCCACCTGGTCGAAGCCTGCGCCCTGTTCTGCATCCCGGTGATCTTCTCCTTCGCGGTCTATCGCGCCTGGAACGGCTACAAACCCGCCCGCTTCTACATCGGCGCGTGGTCGTTCCTGCTGTTCAGCGGCATCGTGCTGGCCATGGACAAATACGGCCTGATCCCGCATTCCACCCTCACCGTGGTCGCGGTGCCGATAGGCTCGTCGATGCAGATCCTGCTGCTGTCCTTCGCGCTGGCCGACCGCGTGCAGCAGGAACGCCGCCTGCGCGAACAGGCGCGCCTCGACATGCTACACATGCAGCAGCAGGCCAATACGGCGCTGGAACGGCGGGTGCAGGAACGCACGGTGGAATTGATGGAAGCCAACCTGCGCCTGCAGGAATTGACCATCACCGATGCCCTCACCGGCGTCTACAACCGGCGGTATTTTGACGAGATCCTGCGCCAGGAAGTGAAGCGGGCGCTGCGCATCGGCGACAGCCTCGGCCTGCTGATCCTCGACGCCGACCATTTCAAGCGCGTCAACGACACCTGGGGCCACCAGACCGGCGACGCCTGCCTGCAGACCATCGCCCGCGTCCTCCAAGACAACCTGCAGCGCGAATGCGACCGCATCGCCCGTTACGGCGGCGAGGAATTCTGCATCGTCCTGCCCTCCACCCCGCCGGACGGAGTGCAGCATGTGGCGGAATGCCTGCGCAGCGCCCTGGCGCAAGCCCGCATTCCCGGTCCGCAGGGCGAGTTCGGCATCACCGTCAGCATCGGCGCGGTCTGCGCCGTACCGCGTTCGCCCGACGACGACATCCGCCTGCTCTCCGAGGCCGACGCCGCGCTCTACCGCGCCAAGGAAGGCGGCCGCAACCGCGTCTGCTTCACCGACCGCACGGCCCCCGAAAACGCCTGAATCAAAACCTTGATGCTGATCAATTCGCCGAAATGCCGAAAAATCCGGCATTTCGGTCATGGTGCACGCTCGTACTTGCCTCTATAACGCTGCACTATCCCCGGAATGTGACACACCTCACACTATGCGCCCGGAATAACAGGTTGGCCGACCGGCCGAACCCAGAACAAGGAGTAATGCCCATGACCCTGCGTCCCTTCCTCGCCTTGCTGTGCCTTTGCCTGCTGCTGCCCGCCGCGCCGGCGCTCGCCGCCAACGGCGACGACGACCTCGACGAACTGCGCACGCCGCTGGGCAACGAATGGCGGCTAACCCGCCATGACCAGCGCCGCAACATCAAGACCTGGTCGCGGCTGGAAGACGGCAAGCGTTACCGTTCATTCAAGGTGGAAGCGGAACTGGAAGGCACGGTGGACGCGCTGGCGCATGTGCTGCTCGATTTCGAGAACTACACCAAGTGGTTCTGGGAAACGCGGGATTCGAAGCTGGTGAAGCAGGTCTCGCCTACCGAATTCATCGTCTACATGGTGCATAACGCCCCGGCCGGATTGCCCGACCGCGACACCGTGCTGCGCGGCGTGCTGGAGCCGCAGACCCGCACCAAGCCCTATGTCATGCTGCGCGTCACCGCCGCGCCGGACTACCTGCCGCAGAAGCGCGGCCTGGTGCGCATGCCCGCCGAGGAAATCACCGTCAAGTTCTCGCCCGCTGCGCCAAACAAGATCCTGGTGGAAGCCGAGGGCTATTTCGACGCGGGCGGCACCGTTCCGGCCTGGGCGGCCAACTTCGTGCAGCGCAGCGCGCCGTATAGCGTCATTCTGGGCATGCAGCGCATGATGGGCCAGGACCGCTACATGCTGGCGAAGAGCCCGTTGCCCTTCACCGTCTACGGCTGGTCGAACTACAACTGACCGCTGCGTTTAACCTGCGGCCCAATCGCGCGGCCGCAGGAATTCCTCCACGAACCGCGACTCCACGGAACCCGCTTCCGGCTGGAAGTCATACTGCCAGGACACCAGGTTCGGCAGCGACATCAGGATCGACTCGGTGCGTCCGCCGGTCTGCAGGCCGAAGATCGTCCCCCGGTCATAGACCAGGTTGAATTCCACATAACGCCCGCGCCGCACCAGCTGGAAATTGCGCTCGCGCTCGCCGAAGGGCATGTCCTTGCGCCGCGCCAGGATCGGCCGGTAAGCGTCAATGTAGCCGTTGCCCACCGCCTGGATGAAGGCGAAACAGCGTTCGAAACCCCATTCATTCAGATCATCAAAGAACAACCCGCCGACGCCGCGCGCCTCGTTGCGGTGCTTGATGAAGAAATAGTCGTCGCACCACTGCTTGTAGCGCGGGTAGACATCCTCGCCGTACGGCGCGCAGACAGCTTGCGCATGACGGTGCCAGTCGCGGCAGTCTTCGGCAAAACCGTAATATGGCGTCAGGTCGAAGCCGCCGCCCACCCACCACACCGGCGCTTCCCCCTCCTTTTCCGCCACGAACAACCGCACATTGGCGTGGCTGGTCGGTGCATAAGGGTTGCACGGATGGATCACCAGCGACACGCCCATCGCCTGGAAGCTGCGCCCGGCCAGCTCGGGGCGGTGCGCGGTCGCGGACGGCGGCAGCTTGTTGCCGTGCACGTGCGAAAAGTTGACGCCGCCCTTCTCGATCACCGTCCCGCCTTCCAGCACCCGCGACCGGCCGCCGCCGCCCTCGGCGCGCACCCAGCTGTCCTCGCGGAAACGGCCGCCGCCATCCTCGGCTTCCAGTTCGCGGCAAATGCGGTCCTGCAAGGCCATCAGGGCCTGCTTGGCGGCGTTCAGGTCAATCTCGGCGGACATGGCGGTTCTCCGGTGGCGGGTATCAACAGAAATTTAGGAAGGACGCAGCACGCCGCCGGTCAGGGCGTCGCGAATCAGGGTCGGTTTGTTCTGGCCGCCCAGGCGACCCGGCAGCAGGTAATCCACCTGGCCGCGCAGGCCACAGCGCACCTGCAGGGCGGAACGGGCGGGCGGCAGGCCGGTGCGGTTGGCGCTGGTCGACACCAGCGCGCCGCCATAACGGCGGCACAGCGCCTGCACCCCCGGATGCGCCGAGACGCGCACCGCAACGCTGGCATGGTCGCCGCGCACCCACTCGGGAAAGTCGGCGCCGACCGGCACCACCCAGGTGTTCGGTCCCGGCCAGCTTTCAATGACGCGGCGGCATTGGCCGACGGTCAGGCCGCCCAGCCAGGGCAGCACCTGGCCCACCTCGGCGGCAATGATGATCAGGCCCTTGTGCACCGGCCGCTGCTTGATGTCCAGCAGCCGCAGCACCGCGTCGCGGTTGAAGGGGTCGCAGCCCAGCCCCCAGACGGCCTCGGTGGGATAGGCGATGACGCCGCCGTTGTCCAGAACCCGGACGGCCTGGCGCAGCTGGATGTCGGAAGGAAAGGACATGGTTCACCCGCAGTCAGCGTGACGGGGCCAGTTGCTCGTAACCGCCCGCCACCGTCGCAATACATCCGGCCAGTTCCAGCTCCAGGAGCA
>DASUIL010000341.1:0-12569 GCA_036273075.1 Fluviicoccus sp.
CTTGGGTGCTGGAACGTGCCAAGGTAACCGATAAGAAGACCAGCTTCGACGAACTGATGGGCAAGGAGCAAGCTTGATGAATATGGAGAGCCGCGCCATGATGCAAAGCCGATTCGAGCCGCAAGGGCTCGGGTATATCCCTATGGTGATCGAGCAGAGCGGTCGTGGCGAACGCTCCTACGACATCTACTCGCGCCTGCTGAAGGAACGGGTAATCTTCCTGGTCGGCCCGGTCAACGATATGACGGCCAACCTGGTGGTGGCCCAGTTGCTGTTTTTGGAAGCGGAAAATCCCGATAAGGATATTTCGCTCTACATCAACTAGCCGGGCGGTTCGGTGACTGCCGGCATGGCGATTTACGACACCATGCAGTTCATCAAGCCGGACGTCAGCACCATCTGCGTCGGTCAGGCCTGCTCAATGGGGGTGTTCCTGCTCGCGGCCGGTGCGCAGGGCAAACGTTACTGCCTGCCGAATTCCCGCGTGATGATTCACCAGCCGCTTGGCGGTTTTCGCGGGCAGGCCTCGGATATCGCCATCCATGCCCAGGAAATCCTGAAAATCCGTGACAAGCTGAACCAGTGTCTGGCTACCCATACCGGCCAACCGCTGGAACGCATTGAAAAAGATACCGATCGTGACAACTTCATGGGCGCGGATGAGGCCAAGGCCTACGGCCTGATTGACGCGGTTCTGGAAAAGCGCCCTTGATCCGGGGCGTTTGATAACAAACGAGGGCAAGAAATGAGTGATGACCGCAAAAGCCGTGATGAAAGACTGCTTTTCTGTTCTTTCTGCGGCAAGAGCCAGCACGAGGTTTCCAAGCTGATTGCCGGTCCCTCGGTCTATATCTGCAACGAATGTGTCGAGCTTTGTAACGACATCATCCGTCAGGAAGTCCGTGAAGAAGGGCAATCCGGCGGCAAGGCCAAGGACTCGCTGCCAACGCCGCACGAGATCAAGCTGACCCTGGACGAGTACGTGATTGGCCAGGAGCAGGCAAAAAAAGTGCTGGCGGTTGCGGTCTACAACCACTACAAGCGTCTGCGCGCCGGGATGAAGAAAACGACGCCGGGCGGCAAGCAGAATCAGGATGTCGAGCTCGCCAAGAGCAACATCCTGCTGATCGGCCCCACCGGTTCGGGCAAGACGCTGCTGGCGGAAACGCTGGCGCGCCTGCTGAACGTGCCGTTCACCATTGCCGACGCCACCACGCTGACCGAAGCCGGTTATGTGGGCGAGGATGTGGAAAACATCATCCAGAAGTTGTTGCAGAAGTGCGATTACGATGTGGAAAAGGCGCAGACCGGCATTGTCTACATTGATGAAATCGACAAGATTTCCCGCAAGTCGGACAACCCCTCGATTACCCGCGATGTCTCCGGGGAAGGCGTGCAGCAAGCCTTGCTGAAGTTGATTGAAGGCACGCTGGCATCCGTTCCGCCGCAGGGTGGTCGCAAGCATCCGCAGCAAGAGTTCCTGCAGGTTGATACCTCGAATATCCTCTTCATCTGCGGTGGTGCTTTTGCCGGGCTGGACAAGGTTATTCGCAGTCGTTCGGAGCCGGGCGGCATCGGCTTTAACGCCACTGTGAAGAGTAAGGAAGAAGACAAGAACGTGGGTGAGATTTTCCGTGAGGTCGAGCCGGAAGACCTGATCAAGTTCGGTCTGATTCCCGAGTTCGTGGGTCGCCTGCCGGTCATTGCCACGCTGGAAGAACTCAGTGAAGAAGCTTTGATGCAGATTCTGACTGAGCCGCGTAATGCGCTGACCAAGCAATACCAGAAGCTGTTTGGTATGGAAGGTGCCGAACTCGAGTTCCGTGATGGCGCTCTGCAGGCCGTGGCCCGCAAGGCCATGGAGCGCAAGACTGGTGCACGTGGATTGCGCTCGATTCTTGAAGGTGTACTTCTGCAGACGATGTATGACCTGCCATCCCTGGACAATGTCGCCAGTGTGGTGGTGGATGAAAAGACCATCCAGGATGGCGCTGCGCCGTTATTGGTGTTTCAGGATGTACAAGAGGAGGAAGCCGCACCCTCGGTTACGGTAAATATGAAGGCCTCTTGAACCGGTCTTTGTCACCTGACTCCCTGTCGCGTGAAAACGGAACGACAGGGCAAGGGGGCGTGATGCAAGCACAACAGGCAGCCTTTGGGTTGCCTGTTGTCTTTTTGAGGTATCAGTAACGGGATATTCCCGGAAAATTCATAAAAAAGATCCCCCATCCCTTGAAATCGGTGCCAATCCCCCTAAAACAGTAAATTGAGATGGCAAAAAAATTGCAGCTCGAACTCTCGGGCTGCCTTCATTCAGGTTGAATGCACATGTACGAATCGAATCTGCTGGATCTCCCCCTGCTGCCACTGCGCGATGTGGTGGTATTCCCACATATGGTGATACCGCTTTTTGTCGGACGGGAAAAATCCATTCAGGCCCTGGAAGTGGCCATGAGCGGCGACAAGCAGATTTTTCTCGCGGCGCAACGTGATGCTGCCGACGATGATCCCGGACAGGATGCTCTCTATGAGGTAGGCACGGTCGCCCATATCCTGCAATTGCTCAAATTGCCCGACGGGACGGTGAAAGTATTGGTGGAGGGGCAGTATCGCGGCAAGCTGGATAGCCTGGTTGACACCGGCAGCTATTGGCTGGCCACCTTGTCGCGTTTCAAGCATGACTCCTTGAAGGACAACGAGGGTGAGGTGCTGGCGCGCTCACTGCTGAACGAGTTCGAGCAGTACGTCAAGCTGGCCAAGAAAGTGGCCCCGGAGGTTTTGAGTTCGGTGAACTCTATCCGTGAGCCGGAGCGGCTGGCGGATACAATTTCCGCGCATTTGGCGCTGAAGCTGGAAGAAAAGCAGGAAATCCTGGAAATCACCGATATCCAGCAGCGGGTGGAGCACCTGATGGGCATCATGGAGTCGGAAATCGACATCCTGAAGGTGGAAAAGCGCATTCGCGGCCGGGTCAAGAAACAGATGGAGAAGAGCCAGCGCGAGTATTACCTGAACGAGCAGATCAAGGCCATCCAGAAAGAATTGGGTGAGTTGGGCTCCGAAGGCGGCGGTCCGGAAAACGAGATTGCCGAGCTGGAAATGCGTATCGACAAGGCCGGTATGCCCGTCGAAGCCAAGAAAAAGGTCGAGGGCGAGCTGAAGAAGCTGAAGATGATGCCGCCGATGTCCGCCGAGGCTACCGTTGTTCGCGGTTACATCGACTGGATGATCAGTGTCCCCTGGAAGAAGCGCAGCCGTATCGGCATTGACCTGAAGGCGGCACGGCAGATTCTCGATGCCGATCATTACGGTCTGGAAGAGGTCAAGGAGCGCATCCTGGAGTTTCTGGCCGTGCAGTCGCGGGTCAAGAAGCTTCAAGGCCCGGTATTGTGTCTGGTCGGGCCTCCGGGCGTCGGGAAAACCTCGCTGGGACAGTCCATCGCCAAGGCCACCAAGCGCGAGTTCGTGCGCATGGCGCTGGGCGGCGTGCGTGACGAAGCCGAGATTCGCGGTCATCGCCGCACCTACATCGGATCCATGCCAGGCAAGCTGGTGCAGAAGCTTGCCAAGGTCGGTGTGAAGAACCCGCTGTTCCTGCTGGATGAAATCGACAAGATGAGTTCGGACATGCGCGGCGACCCTGCGTCCGCGATGCTGGAAGTGCTGGATCCGGAACAGAACAGCCACTTCAACGACCACTACCTGGATGTGGATTATGACCTGTCCGAGGTGATGTTCATCTGCACCGCCAACTCGATGAACATTCCGGCGCCGTTGCTGGACCGCATGGAAGTGATCCGTCTGCCCGGTTACACCGAGGATGAAAAAGTAGCGATTGCCCGTCAGTATCTGGTGCCGAAGCAGATTCAGGCCGCCGGCTTGAAAGCCAGTGAGCTCACCGTGGAAGATTCTGCCGTACGTGAACTGATCCGCCGTTATACCCGTGAATCGGGCGTACGGAATCTGGAGCGCGAGATTTCCAAGATCTGCCGCAAGGTGGTGAAGGAAGCGGTGCTGGGTGATGGCGCGGCGCTGACTGTAGTCAACGCGGAAAATCTGGAGAAATACTGCGGCGTCTACAAGTTCAACTATGGCAAGGCCGAAGAGAAGGATCAGATCGGCCAGGTAACCGGTTTGGCCTGGACCTCGGTTGGCGGTGAGCTGTTGACCATTGAGGCCGTCAGCACACCGGGCAAGGGCCATTACACCATGACTGGCTCCCTGGGTGATGTGATGCAGGAATCGATCAAGGCCGCCCTGACCGTGGTGCGTTCACGCTCGCGGATGCTGGGGATTTCCCCCGAGTTCCACGAGAAGAACGACCTGCACATCCACATGCCGGAAGGCGCCACGCCGAAGGACGGCCCCAGCGCCGGGATCGGCATGTGTACGGCGATGGTCTCGGTGCTGACCCAGATTCCGGTGCGCGCCGATGTCGCCATGACCGGGGAAATCACCTTGCGCGGCCAGGTGCTGCCCATCGGCGGTCTGAAGGAGAAACTGCTGGCGGCGCATCGCGGCGGCATCAAGACGGTGATCATCCCCGAGGAAAACGCCCGTGACCTCAAGGAGATCCCGGACAACATCAAGGCGGATCTGACCATCAAGACGGTCAAGTGGATTGACGAGGTGCTGGCGATCGCCCTGACCCGCCAGCCCGAGCCGCTGCCCGACACGGTGCCGGCTCCCTTGGCCGCCGCCACGGCGGATGAGGCCGAGGACAAGGAGCGGGCCAGCCGTCATTGACCCGACAAGGGGCGAGTAATCGCCCCTTTTTCTTTAAAAACCCCTACAATTCCCTGCAAATACAGCTGACAGGTGCCAAATGAGCGCAAGCCGAATTGAACGGGCGTCCCGCCTTGCCAAAACCAGTGCCGCCTTTGTGAAGAACGCCGTGCAGCGGCGCGTCAATAAGGAACGCTATATCCTTTCCGACAAGACCGATAACGAGGTCATCCTGCGCGACGGCATCATGTCGGTGAAGTACTACCGTCCGCTACAGTCGGAAACGGTGACGCTGGAAGGCGGGCAAACCCTGCATGTGCGTCGTCGCCGCTTTGCCATTCCGCTGGTGATGGTGCCGCCGCTGGGAGTTTTTGCCTGGATTTTCGACCTGCTGGCTGACCGCAGCATGATCCGCTATTTCCTGGCGCACGGTTTCGAGGTTTACCTGATTGACTGGGGCAAGCCGGGCCCCGAGGACGCCAGCCTGTCGCTGGAAACCTACACCGTGGACTGGTTCCCGAAGGCCTTGAAGGCAATCCGCGAGCACAGCGGCAGCGAGGCAGTCTCCCTGATGGGCTATTGCATGGGCGGCTTGCTGTCGCTGCTGTATTTGGGCGTCAGTAAGGACGACAAGGTGGCGAACCTGATTACCATCGCCAGCCCGATTGACACTTACAAGGCCAATGCCTTTGCCGGTCCGCTGGGCCGTGCCCTGGCCTGGCCTGCCAGCCTGGTGAAGAACAAGACCGGCTTCCAGCTCGACAAGCTGTCGCAGGAGGCCTTCCATGTGCCCGGCAAGACCCTGTCGTTCATGTTCAAGATGACCAATCCGCTGGGC
Organism: Fluviicoccus sp.; assembly: GCA_036273075.1. GTDB lineage: Bacteria > Pseudomonadota > Gammaproteobacteria > Pseudomonadales > Moraxellaceae > Fluviicoccus. The sequence goes on from DASUIL010000341.1 coordinate 5,564, forward strand.
GTCGCCGCCAGTTATGTCGAACTGATCCGTAACATGGCAGATGACGATTATGTGGCGCGCTACATGACCATGAACGAATGGTTCACCAATATGCCCGATTATCCCGGTGCGACGGTACAGGAAATGACCCGTAAGATGGGCATCTACAACCGTTTCGCCAAGGGCAAGGTGCGCATCGGCGACAGCCATGTCGCGGATCTGGCGGAGGTGAAGTGCAGCCTGCTGGCGTTCGCCGGGGATAACGACAAGATTGTCAGCATCGCCGGTGCGCGCGCCATCATGACGGTCGTCAGCTCCACCGACAAGGCCTTCCACATCGTGCCCGGCGGTCATGCCGGCGTCTTTACAGGCAGCCGGGCCGTGCATACCACCTGGAACATCAGCAAGGACTGGCTGCAGTTGCGTTCGAAGCCGTTGCCCAAGCCCGAAGGCGAAAGCGCGGCTGCGGAGGCCTGAGGCATGAATATCCGTCCGTTCGAGGGTATTCGCCCGACTGTCGCCGATGACTGCTTTGTGGATGAAACCGCCGTGATCATTGGCGACGTGGTGCTGGAGAAGTCGGTATCGGTCTGGCCGCACGCAGTCATTCGCGGCGATGTGAACAGCATCCGCATCGGCGAGGCCTCCAACATCCAGGATTTCGCCATGCTGCATGTCACCCACAAACGGCCCGCCGATCCCGAAGGCGCGCCGCTGGTGATCGGCCAGCGCGTCACCATAGCCCATCACGTCAGCCTGCATGGTTGCACCATTGGCGATGAGGTGCTGGTCGGTATCGGCAGCATTGTCATGGACCGGGTGGTGATCGAGCCGCGCGTGCTGGTCGGCGCGGGCAGCCTGGTGCCGCCGGGCAAGCGGCTGGAAAGCGGCTGGTTGTACGTGGGCAATCCGGTCAAGAAGGTGCGGCCTTTGACCGAGGATGAACTGGCCTGGTTCCGTTATTCCGCCGAGCACTATATCCGTCTGGCGGGCAAGCATGCCGCCAGCCTTGAGGCCTGATCATGGAAGCCCTGACCGCATTGTTGACCCGCAGTTCCATTGGCGGCCTGAGCGAGCCCGCGCCTGATGCGGATGCCCTGGATGCCGCCTTCCGGGCGGCCTTGCGCGCGCCTGACCACCGCATGCTTCGGCCCTGGCGTTACCTGACCATCCGCGGGGAAGGGCGGCAGGCGCTGGGAGAGGCTTATCTGGCGGCGGGACTGCACGATAATCCGGACATGGGGGAGACTGAGCGCAACCGCCTGCTGGCCATGCCCCTGCGCGCGCCGCTGATCGTGGCGGCGATCATGTCGCCCCGCGTTGATGACAAGGTGCCCGAGTACGAGCAAATGCTGAGCATGGGCGCGGCCATTGAAAACTTCCTGCTGGCGCTGCACGCCAAGGGCTATGCCGGGATGTGGCGCACCGGCTGGATGGCGGAGCATCCGATGGTCAAGGCGGCGCTGGGGCTGCAGTCCGGCGAGATGATTTCGGGCTATCTCTACTGCGGCTCAGCTGTTTCGCCCGTGCGCGCGGCTGTCCCGCTCAACGTGGATGATTTTGTGCAGCCGTGGCCGGCGTCATGAAGACTACGGACGAATTTGCGGAGTATCTGGCCCGCCATCTGCCGCTCAGTCGCGCAATGCAGGTGCGCGTGGATTTGTATGACGGCATCAGCCTGCATTTGTCCGCGCCGCTGGCCTGCAACCATAACGACAAGGATACCGCGTTCGCGGGCAGCATCAGCAGTCTGGCTTCCTTGAGCGGCTGGGGGTTGATGATGCTCTGGTCCGAAGCGCTTGGCCCGTGCCAGGCCGCCATTGCCCGTGCTGAAATCCATTACCGCAAGCCGCTGCTCACCGATTTCCGCGCGATCGCCAGTCTGCCGGACGCGGCGGCGATCGAAGCGTTCCACCGGACCTTCCGCGAGCGGGGGCGGGCGAAAATGCCGGTGACTATCGAGGTTCATGATGCTCACGGGGTCGGGGCGGTGCAGGAAGCCGTGTACGCCGTCTGGCGAATGACGGACTCCGTCTGAATACCGCCATTCGACCCCATTTTTAATTATGCGGTTAAAGAATAAACAGCCCGCCTGCGGTATGATATCCGGACAAGACCAATAACAACCCGATTCGGAACATGTACAACGCGGTCCGACTGATCATTTCCCGTGTGTTGCTTTTACTGTGGGCCTTGTCCGCACTCCCGGCGCTTGCCTCTCTTGCGCCGCCGCTCTCCCTTTCGTCCGCGACCGGCATGGCGGCCACGACCGGCCATGTCGCCTATTTGCCCGAGCGCGGCCCCTGGCGGCCGGCGGAGGTGATGTTGCAACCGCCCTCGGCCTGGACATTCAGTCAGGGCACGCCCAATCTGGGCTTTACCACGCAGGCCTACTGGTTCCGCATCGATGTGAGCGGCTCTGATATCACCGACGGCATTCTGGCCATCCTGTATCCCGCACTGGATGACGTCCGCGTCTTCGAGGTCACACCGGACGGCGGCGTTCTGCACAGCTACCGTTTTGGCGACATGCATGCCGCCGTAAAGACGGAGTTGCCCAATCGCTATTTCTTAACGCCTGTTCGCCTCAATCCCGGGGAAAGCCGCATTTTCCTGATGCGCGTTGAAACGGAAGGTTCGCTGCAACTGCCGCTCAAGTACTTCGACCGACAGCATTTCTATGACCGGGAACAGCGTACGCTGCTGATCGAGGGAGTGTATTTCGGCATTCTCTTCATCATGGCTGTCTATAACTTCTTCATCTTCCTGATCCTGCGTGACGCCAGCCACGTCTGGTACAGCCTGTTCGTTTTCATGATCCTGATGTTCCAGGTCAGCCTGTCCGGTTTCGGATTCCAGTTCCTGTGGCCGCTGCTGCCTGCCATCAACAGCTTTATCGTCCCGCTGACCATGTCGGGCTGCCTTTTTACCGGGGCGATGTTTTCCTTGCGTTTCCTGAATCCCGGCAACCGCTTCAGTCGTATCCGCGCCATATTCCGGATAACGGCATTGACCGGTCTGGTGATCATGGCGCTTTCGGTTTTCAGCAGCTATGAAGTGGCGGTCAGGGCGGCGGTTGTCGCTTGCGGTGTCATGGCGGTTTATTCTATCGGCGCCGGCTTCCATATCTGGTTGAAGGGTGTAGCGCATGCGCGTTATTACACAATCGCCTGGTCGTTCCTGATGCCGACCATCGCGATCCTATCCTTGAACAAGCAGGGGCTGTTGCCGGTGAATTTCTTTACGGAATATGCCATCCAGATCGGCAGTGTGCTGGAAGCTTCGCTGTTTTCCTTTGCCTTGGGTGACCGCATCAGTCTGGAGCGCCGGGACAAGATCCAGGAACAGGCCCGGATGATCGACAAGGAACGCGCTCTGCGTGAGGAGTTGCAGCGTTCGCACGCTCAGGAACTGGTGGCGCAGCAGAAGGCCGTGGCGGCCGAGGCGGAAAGCCGCGCGAAAACCCGCTTCCTGGCGACGATGAGCCATGAAATCCGGACACCGCTCAACGGCATTCTCGGCATGATTGAGCTTTTGCAGGAGTCCGAACTCCAGCCGCACCAGCGGACTTATGCCGGGGTTATAGCCCAGTCGGGGCAAACCCTGCTTTCGGTCATCAACGATATTCTCGATTATTCACGCATCACCGCCGGGAAAATGCCCATCGAGCAACTGGACTTTGATCTGGATCGTCTGTGCGCGGACAGCGTTTCCCTGTTCGCCTACACCGCCGGCAAGAAACAGATCGAACTGCTGGCCTGCCGCGAGGCGGATGTGCCGGCGTTCATCCATAGCGACCCGACGCGCATCCGGCAAATACTCCTGAACCTGTTGGGCAACGCCTTCAAGTTCACGGACAAGGGACGGGTGGAAGTCAGGTTGTCCATGGATGAGGAGGATGGACGCCGCTTTGTGCGCTTCACGGTCACCGACACCGGCATAGGCATTGATCCCGAGCAACAGGATCAGGTCTTTGAATCGTTCGCCCAAGGCGACTCGTCGATGACGCGCCGTTTTGGCGGCACCGGCTTGGGGTTGGCCATCAGCCGCAAGCTGAGCACTCTGCTGGGCGGGGATATCGGCGTGGAGAGCCGGCCCGGTCAGGGATCAGTTTTCTGGTTCAGGATCGCTTTCCTGCCTGCGGCTCCTGCTTTGCAACAGCAGTGGGAGCAGGGTTTCAGGGCTTGCCGGGACAAGCGGTTGTTGCTGGTCGATGCTTCGCCTTCTTTCACGCACGCTATTGCAGTTCAGGCATTACAGGTGGGAATGTCGGTGGCGACAGCTTCCGGCGTGGAAGAGCTGCTCAAGCTGATGGAACAAGGAGCGTCACCCGATCTGGTGGTGCTGGACAGCCGCAGCGCTGACTCTCCCGGCATCGCCTGCGCGGCCATGCTGGATAAGGAATCGCGTTGGCGGGCTATCCCCCGAATCGCGCTGACCGGGATGCCGCTACCGATAGCGGCCGGTGAACCAGTCCTTCCAGGCATGATGTTCACACGTCCGCACCCGGTTTCCGGGCGGGAATTTCTGGAATTGCTGATGGAGGTCTTCGAAAGACCGCGGGCGCAGGCAGAAGTTGCATCGATGCCGCCGGTCACGGATGCTTTCAGCGGCAAGCGTATACTGGTTGCGGATGACAACGATGTCAATCTGACCGTGATCACCGCCTTGTTGAAGAAACTGGGTATTACCGTGATGCAGACGGTTGATGGAGAGCAGGCGGCCGAATATGCCTGCCGCCATCATGCCGATATTGACCTGATTCTGATGGACTGTGAAATGCCGGTCATGGACGGTTTCCTGGCGACCGAGCGGATCCGGCAATACGAGCAGCAGCATTTCATGCCGCCGGTGCCCATTGTTGCGTTGACGGCGCATGCCTTGCCGGAATATCAGGAGCGTTGCCTGGCCGGCGGCATGGATGCCTATCTGGCCAAGCCGGTTCAGTTGCGCATGCTGTCCGAGGTATTGGAGAACTGCTGGCGATGACCGGCGGTTCCGCCAGGCTGGACAATTGTCCGGCTGTACCCTAGGGTATGGGCATACTCAGGAGTATGTCAGCCATGCGTGAAAAGCTTGTGTCGTGCCTGAAGCAGCTGGCCCGACGGCATCCCCTGTCGGACGTCACGCCGGACATGCTGGCCGAGACGGCCGGAGTTCCCGTCGGTGAAGTCAATCAGACGCTGGGTTCCCCTGAAAACTATCCGGCCTTGCTGGCTTGGGAGCAGCCTCCGGAAACACGGGAGCGGATCCTTCAATCAGCCATGCAGGTATTTGTCCAGAAGGGGTGGCAAAAAGCATCGCTGGATGAAATCGCGGCGGCGGCGGGACTGACAAAGGGGGCCATTTACTGGCACTTCCGCAACAAGCATGACCTGTTCTTTGCCCTGATGGATGCCCGCTTGCAACGGGATACTTCGCCCGTACCTGCTGAAATACGTCAGGCAATCACCCGCTCCGGGAATGGAGAAACGCTGGAAGCAGTGTCCGCATTATTTGGTGCGGCTTGGAAACGCTGTGCGTCCGATCGGGACTGGCCGCGTCTCTACATGGAGGTGCTCAGTCAGGCCGGTGATCCCGAGGTTTCCATGCGCCTGCAAGCCATGTACCGGCATTTGTGGGATATGTCCGCCGGATTCGTCCGCGCCATGCAGGACGGCGGGCTGACGCGGACGGATATTCCGCCGCAGGACCTGGCCGTGCTCTGGTGCGCGATCTTTGACGGTATCGCCTTTGCAGGCTTGGCCGACCCTTCGCTTGATGTGGAAGAAATGGCCCGGCGGCTGATTCCGCTGGTCTGGGGGGGAATTGCGCCGCCGGCCGGTTGACCGGGAATTACAGACGCCAGACCCGGAAACCCCTGGCTTCCAGTTCAGTCGCGTTATAGCGTGATTTGACATCAAGGAAGGGCAGGGGAGACGCGCCCGCGCCCGGACGCAAACGCTGGAAGTCGATATGGCGGAAGCAGTCATGCCCGACCGCCGCGATAACCGCATCGATCCGTTCCAACTGTTCCGGCTCGCACAGGGTCAATCCATATTCGTGCATGGTTTCTTCAGCGTTCGCCACGGGATCCCAGACCGCGACTTCCAGTCCATACTCCTTCAACTCCTGAATGATGTCGGTGACCCGCGTGTTGCGGATATCCGAACAGTTTTCCTTGAAAGTCAGCCCCATCACCAGGACCGTGGCTCCGCGCGACATCCGGTCGCAAAGGATCATCTGCTTGATGGCCTGCTGGGCGATATAAGTGCCCATCCGGTCGTTGATGGCGCGGCTGGCCAGAATGACCTCCGGCTTGTAGCCCAGGGTCTGGACCTTGTGAGTGAGGTAATAGGGATCGACGCCGATACAGTGTCCGCCGACCAGTCCGGGCCGGAACGGCAGGAAATTCCATTTGGTGCCAGCCGCCTCAAGAACCTCCAGCGTGTCGATGTCCATGAGGTTGAAGATGACGGCCAGTTCGTTGATCAAGGCGATATTGACATCGCGCTGTGTGTTCTCCACCACTTTGGCCGCCTCGGCAACCTTGATGCTGGAGGCCGGGTAGACCCCCGCATCAACCACCAGACGATACAACACCGAAACCTTCTCCAGGATTTCCGCGTTTTCGCCTGAAACGATCTTGGTGATATTGTCCAGTCGATGGACCTTGTCGCCCGGATTGATGCGTTCCGGAGAATAGCCCAACCAGAAATCCCGGCCGCGGACCAGACCTGAGGTTTCCTCGAGGATAGGGCCGCAGATGTCCTCGGTGACACCCGGATAGACTGTGGATTCGTAAATGACCACGGCCCCCTTTTTAAGGTTCGGGCCGATCATGCGGGTGGCGCTGACGACCGGGGTCAGGTCCGGCTGCTTGGCGTTATCAATCGGCGTGGGGACCGCAACAATAATGTAATCGGCCTCGCGTAACTTCTCTGGAGCCGTGCTGTATTCGATCTGTGTGGCGCTGCGGAACTCGTCGGGGGAAACTTCACCGGAAGGATCATGACAATCCAGATAAGCCTTGATCTTGCCGGGGTTG
>DASUIL010000342.1:0-3490 GCA_036273075.1 Fluviicoccus sp.
ATGTCCAGACGCGTGATCACCGGTGCTTAATCAGAGGCGCATCGGCATCACGACGTACAGCGCATCCTGATTGTCGGATTCCTGCACCAGCGCCGAGGCATTGCCGTCGCTGAGCACCAGCTTGGCGTTGGCGCCTTGCAACACTGCCAGCACATCCAGCAGGTACTGGACGTTGAAGGCAATTTCCAGCGCATCACCCTGATATTCGGCCTGCAGTTCCTCACGCGCCTCTTCCTGCTCGGGGTTGTTGGCCTGGATGTGCAGTTCGTTGTCTTTCAGGAACAGGCGCACGCCGCGATATTTTTCGTTGGTGAGGATCGAGGCGCGTTGCAGAGCCTGACGGAATTCATCGTGGTTGACCAGCACAACCTTGTCGCCGCCCTTCGGCAGCACGCGGTTGTAATCCGGGAACTTGCCGTCAATCAGCTTCGAGGTAAAGGCGACATAGCCTTCATGACCATCCTCGCCCTCCTTCGCCTTCGGGTTCAGCACCGGCACCGTCACCTGCATGTGGCTGGCGCCGAAGGTCAGGTGCAGCAGCGAATCATCTTCCGATACGAGACGCTGCAATTCCTGCACGCCCTTGCGGGGCAGGATCACCTGGATGCGCTCGGTCGGCGTCGCTTCGGCGGCGGCGTCAAACAGCGCCAAGCGGTGGCCGTCGGTGGTGACGGCGCGCAACTGGTTGTGGTTGACCTCGAACAGCATGCCGGTCAGGTAGTAACGCACGTCCTGCAGGGCCATGGCGAAGGCGGTGCGGTCCATCAGGTGCTTGAGGTTGCTCTGGCTGATCTTCAATGAGAACGCGCCTTCATCGTCCTCCAGACTGGGATAATCAGCGGCAGGCAAGGTGGTCAGCGTAAAACGGCTGCGGCCGGAACGGAGCTGCAATTTCTGCTCTTCCAGGCTGAGATCAATGCGGGCATTGGCGGGCAGGGATTTGCAGATATCCAGCAGCTTGCGGCACGGCACGGTGATTTCACCGGCTTCCACCACCTGCCCGGCTTCCAGGCGCTGGGTTGCCACCAGCTCCACTTCCAGGTCGGTACCGGTGCAGGACAGTTCATTGTCATGGATGCGGATCAGCACGTTCGCGAGGATAGGCATGGTGTGCTTGCGTTCGACGACGCCCGCCACCTGCTGCAGGCACTTGAGTAATGTTTCACGGCTAATTGAAAGTTTCATCATTTATTCCTTGGAGTTCTGAACCTGGAGTGAACGCAGCAGATTCTGGTAATCCTGCGCCACCTCCTTGTCGAGTTTGCGTAATTCTTCAATCTTGTCGCAGGCATGCATGACCGTGGAATGATCCCGTCCGCCGAACGCGTTGCCGATGTCGGGAAAACTTTCATCCGTCAGCTCGCGGGACAGCGCCATCGCCATCTGCCGGGGCCGGGCGTAAATGCGCAGGCGGCTCTTGCCGGTCAGTTCCCGAGGGGGAATACGATAATACTCCGCGACCAGCTTGAGAATGCTGTCCACGTTCACTTTTCGCGAACGGATCGCCAGCATGTCCTTCAGGGCGTCCTTCACCACATCAATATCAATCGGCCGACCGCGGAATTTGGCGGTGGCGATGACCTTGTTCAGCGCCCCTTCCAGTTCGCGGACATTGGCCTGGATATGCTGGGCAATGAAGACAGCGGCGGCCTTCGGCAATTCCACTTTCTGGTTCTCGGCCTTCTTGCGCAGGATGTTGACGCGCAATTCCAGTTCCGGGGGTTCCAGTTCCACCGCCAGCCCCCAGGAAAAGCGCGATTTCAGCTGGTCGTCCAGATCGGGAATTTCCTTGGGATGATACAGCGAGGTCAGGATCATCTGCCCGCCGGTTTCCAGCAAGCTGTTGAAGGTATAGAAGAATTCCTCCAGTGTCGCCTTTTTTCCCGCCAGCTGGTGGATATCGTCGATCAGCAGCAGGTCCAGCTCGCGGCAGGATTGCTTGAATTCCTCGGTAGCGCCGCGCTGGACGGCCGAGACAAAGCCGCCGACGAATTTGTCGGCCGGCAGGTAGAGGATCCGCGCATCCGGCTTGGCTTCCAGCAGGGCATGACCCACCGCCTGCATCAAGTGGGTTTTACCCAGACCGGTAGCACCGTAGAGGAACAGGGGGTTGTAACCGCCCTGCCCCGGATGCTGCACGACCTCCATGCACGCCGCATGCGCCATCTGTGTTGATTTGCCCTGGACGAAATTCGCCATGGTGTACATCGGGTTCAGCGACGGCCGCGGCTTGCGGGCGGTCGGCGAGGTCATTGCCACTGCCAGTTGCATGTCGTCGGCGCGCACTGGCCGCGTGCCGACTTCCAGCATCACCTCCTGGATCTTGCCCTCGCTGCGCTCCAGAACCAGTTCCCGGATGCGGCCCAGGTATTCCTTGGCAATGTGCTTCTGGAAGATCGGATTCGGCGCGAACAGGCGCAGCGTCGTCCCGGACTCCTCGGCCTGCAGCGGCCGGATCCACATCCCGTACAGGCGGACCTGCATCTCGTCCTTCAGGATTTCCGTGCATTGTTCCCAAATCATCGGCCGTCTCCCGGCTTTCCGGCCCGGCAATCGGCATCAAACCGGGCTTTTCCGTGATGTTTCAACGCGTTTAGCATACAAACCTGTGGATAACTATGTGAATATGTCTTGTGGGTAACCCTGTGGATAACTTCCGTGAGGAAATTCAGCGGAAATTTATCCACATCCTGCCCCCAGGGTTATCCACAGCAAATTCTCAATACCCTGCGTTGTGCCCCGCATTTGTCCACAGAATTTGCCATATCCCAGTATAAATTCCAAATTCAAATTTGAATTTAAATTTATAAATTCTTGTAGTAAGCTTCGACTCGTTCTGGGGATAAGCCGAATTTCGAATTCCGATGCCCGCCCCGCTTCCGGAAATTCACGGCGAATCCATTTGACACACCCTCTAGTCGCGCCTAAAATGGCGGGCTTTTGTATATCCGGCCTTTTTCCGGCCCTATTTTTGAGTGAAAAATCATGAAGCGTACCTTCCAGCCCAGCGTGATCAAGCGCAAACGGACTCACGGTTTCCGCGCTCGGATGGCCGACAAGAATGGCCGTCAGGTTCTGGCCCGTCGCCGCGCCAAGGGTCGCAAGCGTCTGACCGTGTGAGTGCCGTTGAACGCTGTCCTTTCCGGCCTGAACATCGCCTGCTGACGCCGCGTGATTTTCAGGCTGTATTTGACAGCCCGCAGTGCAAGGTGGTTCAACCCGCCTTCTTGATGTTGATTCGCGCCAATACCGGTAATGCCCCGCGTCTGGGTCTGGTATTCGCACGAAAAAAAGTACGGTTAGCTGTTGAACGCAATCGTCTGAAACGTCTGGTCAGGACAAGTGTCCGCCTGCACCAGCACGAGCTGCCCGCCGCCGATGTGGTGTTCGTGGCGCGGCAAGGTCTGGACCAGCTGGACAACGCCGCCTTTCTGGCCCTGCTTGAAAAGGCCTGGCAACAGCTGAACCGGCGTTTTCGCGCTTCACCCAA
>DASUIL010000343.1:0-5162 GCA_036273075.1 Fluviicoccus sp.
AAAACCGCCGTTTCTATTACACCCCCCTGTCACGAGTACACCAGAATGCCGCGCCCTGAGTTCCCGATTGATGTCGATCGCCAACTGGTCTGGATGACCTGCGGCAGCGACGCCGGTTACCAGATATTGCTCTCCCCCGCCCACAGCCAGGCCTCGTGGCTGGAGATTCTGCAGTCGGCCTTTCCGGGGCTGGAAATCGGTCAGGCGGGCCTCGTCAAGGCCGCCGCCGTCTTCCACGAGGGCAGTCCGGCGCTGGCGCTGGCCTTTTTCGATCCGGAACGCTGTGACGCCAGTTCACGGCCGGTGAAGCACTTCCTGCTGTTCCTGGGCGCGTCGGACGAGATGCTGGGCAAGGGACCGCAGCTGGTGGTGCCCGCCCTGCTGTCGCAACTGGAACCGGCCTATCAGGTGCTGTGGGAAGCCACCCGGTATTCCCGCGAGGCCGACATTGCCCGCGACGCCCGCAAGAAGATGGCCGGGCAAACCGTGCATCTGGATTTGTCGGCCAAGGTGGCGAAGCCGCCAAAGAAACCCAAGGAAAAGAAGGTGGTGACGAACCCGTCGTTTACCGGCGAGCCGGAATTGGCGGAGGACGGCGAGGCGCTGGGCTTCCCGCGCTGGGCGATGTGGCTGATCGCCGCACTGATGACGCTGCTGGCCGTCGGGCTGTTCATTTTACAGGCTTGACGCCACGCCAATCATTATTGATAATAATTCGCATTACGTTTCTGCGGATTAGCCCCCATGTACGTTTGCATCTGCCACGCCGTCACCGACACCCAGATCAAGAACGCCGTCGAAGACGGCTGCTGCTCGCTGCGCGAAGTCAGCCAGTGCCTGAACGTCGGCAAGACCTGCGGCCGCTGCGTCCCCGCCGCCCGTGAAGTCATCCACGACACCCTGGGCGAACTGGCCGTCGACATCGCCCGCGTCGCCTGAGTCCCGTTTACCTGAATTCCTCCCCCGCCGGGTTGCCTGCCCGGCACCACGGGCTATGATTAGCCTCATCCCTTCCCGACAACTCCGGAGTTACCGCCATGAAAGGCGACAGCCAGGTCATTGCCTTCCTGAACAAGGCGCTTACCAACGAACTTACCGCCATCAACCAGTATTTCCTGCATGCCCGCATGCTGAAAAGCTGGGGCCTGACCAAACTGGGCGATCACGAGTACCACGAGTCCATCGACGAGATGAAGCACGCCGACAAGCTGATCGACCGCATCCTGTTCCTGGAAGGCCTGCCCAACATGCAGCACATGGACAAGCTGATGATCGGCGAGAACGTGGAAGAGATCCTGCAATGCGACCTGAAGCTGGAACTGAAGGCCGTGCCGGACCTGAAGGACGGCATCGCCCATGCCGAGAAGGTGGGCGACTACATCTCGCGCGACCTGTTCGCCGCTATCCTGGCCAGCGAGGAAGAACACATTGACTGGATCGAGACGCAGATCGAGCTGATCGGCAAGGTGGGCATCCAGAACTATTGCCAGAGCCAGATGTAAGGCTTGACACCGGACGGCCGTCCGGACGGACAATGGGGTCGGCGCACCCGCCCCCATTGTCCGTACTCACCATGACTTCACCCGAAACACCCATCCCCAAACGCCGTCGCGGCCGCCCCTCGCACGAGGAAGGCAACGCCGACGCCCTGATCCGCACCGCCGCCCTGCGTGAATTCGCCCGCGCCGGTTTCGCCGGGGTCAGCATTGCCGACATCGCCGCCGCCGCCGGGGTGGCCAAGCCGTTGATCCATTACCACTTCGAATCGAAGGACGCCTTGTGGGAAGCCGCCGTCAGTGAAGGCTTCGAAGCCCTGCAACACGAGCTGGCCGCCTTCCGCGTCACGCTCGGCGCCGGGGCCGGTCCGGAAACCCTGCGGCTGCTGGCCCATCAATTGGTGCGCTATGCGGCCCGTTACCCGGAACTGACGCGGATTGTGATTCAGGAAAGTGGTGACGGCGGCGACCGCTGGCAGTGGTTGCTGCAGACCTATCTGCTGCCCGCCTACCGGTTGGCGGAGCTGGCGATCGAGGGCTTCCGGGCGGTGAGTTCGCAGCCGCAGGCGGTTCCGGCGGCGGCGCATGTGATTCCGCTGATGCTGGGGATGATGAATTTCCCGTTTCTGGAAACGCAGGTGATCCGGGAGGCGTTCGGGGTGGAGGTGCAGTCGGAGGCGTATTTGCAGGAGCAGGGGGAGGTTTTGTTCAGGGTGATGAGGGCGTTGGTTTGAGGGGGCGGTTCACGGCATCCCCTTCAGCCCCTCGACGTCAGCATGTCCGGCAGCAGAAGCCGCTCCGCGCGCATGACGAAAAGGATGAAAACTTTCTGGCCGTCATAGCGGTAGAAAATGCGGGCCGGCGGCTCGACGATTTGGCGATAACGGGAATTGCCAAGCTCCTGCGGGCGGGGGCCGCTTTCAGGGTGAGCCTCTAGCTGCTCCACATGCACAAAGACACGCCGCACGAATTCCGACGCCGCCACGGGGTTCTCAATGGCGATGTAGTCGGCGATGGCGTCCAGATCGTTGAGCGCCGGTTCGGTCCAGATTATTTCAGCCATCGGGCCATGCGATCCTTCGCCTGGGTGTGACTCACCACTCTGCCCTCGGCAACCGCCATTTCGCCACGGGCAATCCCTTCCAGCAGCGTCATGCGTTGCTGAAGCAATTCATAGCTTTCCACATCCACCAGATACGCACTGGGCAAGCCGTGCTGGGTAATCAGGATGGGTTGCCTGTCCCGTTCCAGATCGGACAGGAGTTCGGTCGCTTGGCGTTTGAGGGTGGTCACGAGTTCGGTGCGCATGAAGTGATACTATAGTGGCACTTGGTGACGCGCAAGAGCTGCCAAGCCTGCCTTTCCGACAAACGGTCACCCCTCCCCCGTGACAAATTAGATCAACCGATATAATTTAATTATACCAACCGATCTAATTGTGCGAGACACCACCATGACCGCCCTCTCCACCCCGACCAACTACCCCGCGGACAACTCCGCCCCCAACCGCTATGCCCGCTTCCACGACCCGGTCATGGCCCCCTTGCCCGCCCACGTTCACGAAGCCCTGGCCACCGGACCGCTGCCCCATGACTGGATGCCCGGCCGCAACAGCGCCCCCTCCCTGCTGGAGCCGGGCTACGGCCGCGCCGAAACCGGCTACAGCCTGGGCGCGGACGGATCGGCGCATGTCTATGTCCTGACCAGCATGCCCGGCATCACCCCCGCCATGTGGGACTGGTGGTTCGGCTGGCACGGCTGCGATCCGCAACGCTACCAACTGTGGCACCCGCAAGCCCATGTCCATGCCGGCTGGGCCGACGGCCTCCCCGATGAAGACCGCTATCTCGGCCGCACCTCGAACGTGGTGGAGTACATCGGCACGAAACGCCGCCGCTTCTCGATCCGCTTCATTCCACCATCTGAAGCCGGTCTGGACGAAGCCCGGCTGGCCGCGCAAGGCGAAGTGGCGATCTGCGCCCGCGCCGGACTCACCGGCCTGCCGGTGGACGCCAGCTGGATGATCCACCAGTTGCGGCCGGTGCCGGGCGGTTGCGAAATGCGCTCGCGCTTCTGGCTTGCCGGTCGCAACCTATCGCTGCAGTGGCTGCCGGGCAAAGCCGGTCAACTGGCGGCGCGGGCGCTGGGCTGGCTGGCCGCCCCCGGCAAGGCCGACGCCGAGGCCCTGCTGATCCATTGCGCCGAGGAAATGAATCATCTCGCCGCCCGCCTGCCCGCCCTTTACGCCGAATTCGGCCCCGGTCGTTAAACATCGCAGGCGATTTTCCCTCTCCCAAGGTCTGGGAGAGGGTGGCGCGTAGCGCCGGGAGAGGGTTCGGCGGTGGCCGCTTGGTGAATCCCGCTATGGCGACCGTCCCCCCTCTCCCTAGCCCTCTCCCCCGATGGGAGAGGGGACGGACAACACTGGTTTACCGTGACTATCACGAGGAGAAGTCTCATGAAACGCAACCGAAACCCCGGCAAGGTCTGGGAACGCACCACCCCCGGCTTCGACGCCGCCGTGCTGGCCACCAGCTTCAGCGGCCGCGACCCCGGCGTGCGGCCGAAGGTCTATGTGCAGGCCAATCATGCCGAGGACGTGATCGCCGCCGTGCAACGTGCACAGCGGGAAAACCTGAAAATCAGCCTGGTGTCCGGCGGCCACAGCTGGGCGCAAAACCACCTGCGCGAGGGCGGGCTGCTGATCGACCTGTCGCGCCTGCATCAGATCGAGATTGACGAAGCGGCGATGACCGCCCGTGTCGGTCCCGGCTGCTGGAGCGTGGATCTGGATATCGCGCTGAAGAAACGCGGCCTGTTCTTCCCGGTCGCGCACGCGCCGGACGTCTGTCTGGGCGGCTATCTGCTGCAAGGCGGGTTCGGCTGGAACGGGCGGGCGCTGGGGCTGGCCTGCGAAAGCGTGACCGGTATTGATGTAGTGCTGGCCGACGGCTCGCTGGTGCATGCGAACGCGCAGCAGCACGCCGACCTGTATTGGGCGGCGCGCGGCGCGGGGCCGGGCTTTTTCGGGGTGGTGGTGGCTTATCACCTGCGGCTGTATCCGCATCCCAAGGTGACGGCGTTGATGTTCCAGGTATTCCGCATGACGCATCTGGAAGAGGTGTTCCGCTGGGCCGACGAGGTGGGGCCGAACGTGCCGCGTTCGGTGGAATTCCAGATGCTGCTGACGCCGAAGGCGCTGGGGATTTTCTCGCCGGGCATCGAGGTGATTGCGCCGGTGCTGGCTGACAGCTGGGAGGAAGCGCGGGAGGCGGTGTCGTTCATCCGCGACAGCCGCTTGCGGCCCAAGGCCAGCTTCACCCTGCCGCTGCTGCCGATGTCGACGGTCGTCATGTCCTACGGGGCATCGTTCACCCACTTCCCCGACCGCATGCGCTGGTGCGCCGACAACATGTGGACCAACGCCCCGATCGAAGACCTGCTGCCGGGCCTGCGCCATGTCGCCGACACGCTGCCGCCCGCGCCCAGCCATGCGCTGTGGCTGAACTGGCAGCCGCCCGCCGAACGGCCGGACATGGCGTTCTCGATGGAAGCGCAGCGCTATTTCGCGGTGTACGGGGAATGGAAGCACGCGAAGGATGATGCGAAACACGAAAGCTGGGCGACCGACTGCATGGGCGCGATGGCGGAACATTCGCAGGGCAT
>DASUIL010000344.1:0-6192 GCA_036273075.1 Fluviicoccus sp.
ATCATGGCGCTGCTGCCGTCGATGCAGGCGCGCAAGCGCGGCCAGATCATCAACATCTCCTCGATCGGCTGCCTGGCGAACGCCCCCCGCTTCTCGGCCTACGTGGCCAGCAAGGCGGCGCTGGACGCTTTCACCCGTTGCCTCTCGGCGGAAGTGAAGGCCTACAACATCGAGACCACCGCCATCTACATGCCGCTAGTGCGCACGCCCATGATCGCGCCCACCAAGATGTACGATTACGTGCCGACCTACACCCCGGACCAGGCCGCCAACCTGGTGATCAAGGCCATCGTCGACAAGCCGAAGCGCATCAAGACCTCGCTGGGCCAGACCGCCGAGATTTCCTACGCGCTGTGGCCGAAGCTGAACGACCGCATCCTCAGCCTGGGCTTCAAGCTGTTCCCGTCGTCGGCCGCCGCCAAGGGTATCAAGGAAGAGAAGCCGAGCGCTGCCGCCATTGCGCTGGCGAACGTGCTGCCGGGTCAGCACTGGTAAGATTTGCAACCGGTTGGAAACTTCAGGGGCGCGGATGCGCCCCTTTTTTTCGTCACCTCCCCCATGCCTCCTGCGCAGTGGTAAGATGCCCTTCTCTTATTCCAAGCAAGGCCGCTGCTCCGCTGATGAAAACCCCGAAACGCCTCGAACCCCTGCTCGAAGACGGTTTAATTGACGAAGTGGTCGCGCAACTGAAAAGCGGCAAGGAAGCCACGGTTTATCTTGTCCGTTACGGCGAGAAACTGCGTTGCGCCAAAGTCTACAAGGACGCCAATCACCGCAGCTTCCGACAGGCCACCGTCTATCGCGAGGGCCGCAAGACCCGCAGCAGCCGCGACGCCCGTGCCATGGCCAAGGGGTCGAAACACGGTAAGGACGAGCTGGAGGACAGCTGGCAGCACGCCGAGGTCAACGCCCTGTACCGTTTGGCCGACGCCGGTGTGCGCGTGCCGACGCCTTACGGATTCCACGAAGGCGTGTTGCTGATGGAGATGGTGGATGACGGCGAAGGCAATCCCGCGCCGCGTCTGGGCGATCTTGATTTCACGCCCGAAGCGGCCATGCATTTCCATGCCGTGCTGGTGCAGGAAGTGGTGCGCATGCTCTGCGCAGGTCTGGTTCACGGCGACTTGTCGGAGTACAACATCCTCTTTGATGCGGAAGGCCCGGTGATCATTGACCTGCCGCAGGCGGTGGACGCCGCCGCCAACGCCCATGCGCGCGGCATGCTGGAACGCGACGTGCGCAACCTGGCGGTCTATTTCGGACAGTACGCGCCGGAATTGCTGGACACCAAGTACGAGAAGGAAATCTGGGATATTTATGAAAGCGGCGAGCTGACCCCGGAAACGCACCTCACCGGCCAAGCCGAGGAAGACGATACGCTGGTGGATCTGGTCAGCATCTTTGCGGCGATTGACGACGCGAAACGGGAAGAAGCGCAGCGGCGCGCGGCCGCTGCGGAACAGGACGAGTGATCAGGCAAAAATGCCCAATGGCGACTTGGTGATCGCCACGCTGACCATGAACAGGAAGACCGCCACGGCCGCCAGCAGGAAGCCGGCCTTCTGACCGGCGCTCTTTGCCTTGCGGAAGGCCATCACCCCCAGACCAATATACACTACCAGCAGCGCCAGCTTGACGTGCACGAACGGCGGAAAGCTGTGGCTGACCGCCAGCATGCCGATCCCCGACAGCAACAGGAAGGTGTCGATGACGTGCGGGCTGATCCGCACCCATTTCGCCTGAAGTTTCTCCGGCGCCTGCAGCAACCAGCCTCCCCGAACCAGAAAGAACAGGCCGCTGATCGCGACCAGCGTCATGTGCAGGTGTTTCAAACCCGTGTAAGCGTCCATGATTACCCCTTAGGCGCGTGCTGGCAGGCCGGGCTGGCCGGGGCCGCCCCGGTATCAGCCCATTCGGCGGGCGTGTAGGTGTGCAGCGCCAGCGCGTGCAGGCCGCTCTTCAGTTCTTCTCCCAGCACTGCATATACCGCCTGATGGCGTTGCACGGCGCGCTTGCCTTCAAAGTCCGGCGAAACCAGCACCACCTTGAAATGGGTTTCCCGGTTGGGGGGGCCGCTGTGCATGTGGGACTCGTTGATGACATCAAGATGATCCAGGGCGATCGCCGCCGAAAGGCGTTCCCGGATAGTCTGTTGGCGCGACATGGACGTCTCCTCAAAAAGTGACTCATCGTATCACAAAAGCTTTTGCACTCCGCCGCCGGCCGGCGTATAAGAAATGGACAGAAAGTTGGTACTATCGTACCCATAATAACAATTGCCCGAGGTAGAGATCATGGCCATACGCACCCTTTCCCAAACACCGGATCAGGTCCGCTATTTCCCCGAGCGGGACGAACCGGCCGCAAGGATGACGGCGAAGCATGTCGATGACTTGATTGAAATCTTCCAGACCCCGCTGTCCGGCTCCTACAACTGGGATTACACCACCGCTGACGGCCGTATCCGCAAGCTGTACCAGCTGGGCAAGGAGCTGAACTGGAACGCCGATACCGATCTTGACTGGAGCCGCACTTATTCCAAGGATCTGCCGCCCAGCGACATGGCCTACAACCCCTTTCAGGACTATGAGCCCTTTCAACGCCTGACGACGGAAGACCAGCTGCGCTTTGGCTGGCATTACCAGTCCTGGACGCTGTCGCAGTTCCTGCATGGCGAACAGGGAGCCTTGCTGGTGGCCTCTCAGCTCGTTTCCTGTGCGCCCAGTTTCGACGCCAAGCTCTATGCCTCCTCCCAGACCTTTGACGAGGCCCGTCATGTCGAAACCTTCAACCGCTACCTGCAGGAAAAGATCGGCGTCATGTACCCGGTCAATCCCAACCTGAAAGCCTTGCTGGACAAGGTGCTGGCAGACCCGCGCTGGGATCTCAAGTTCATCGGCATGCAGATCGTCATCGAGGGTCTGGCGCTGGCGGCCTTCAACACCATGCAGATGACCTGCCTGGACCCCTTGCTCAAGGACATCATCCACCTGATTACCCGCGACGAAGCCCGTCATGTCACTTTCGGCGTCAATTATCTGGAATACATCGTCAAGCACCTGACGCCGGAGGAAATCGAGGAACGGGCGCAGTTCGCCTATGAGGCCTGCGTGGTCATGCGTGAACGCCTTATCGCCACCGAAGTCTTCGCCGAGTTCGGCTGGGATGTGGAAGCGGCGCGCAAGCACATGCTGGACGCCACGGTGATGCAGTATTTCAGCAAGCTGCTGTTCACGCGCATCGTGCCGAACCTGGCGCGTATCGGCCTGCTGACCGACAGCGTGCGGCCGAAGTTCGAGGCGCTGGGTATCCTGGAATACGAGAACCTGGTCAGCGACGGCGATATCGACTGGGCGACCCTGTCCGCCCCGCTCTATCCCTCCTCCGGGCCCGCAAAGGCCGCCTGAATTCCGGGAATGATCGAAGCTATTGCAATCATCATTAAAAGTGATGATTGCAATAAAGCAATATCACTTTTCTTAGGGTCAATCCCGTCCTATCATCCGCGTCGAAAACCGGGAGCCTCGACCCCGGCGTCCTTGACCTCGCGGAGTACATCCATGTCTGCTTTCAATGAGGAAACCGTCCTGAGCGTGCATCACTGGAATGACACGCTGTTCAGTTTCACCACGACCCGCAACCCCTCCCTGCGCTTCAAGACCGGCCAGTTCGTGATGATCGGCCTGATGGTCGAGGGCAAGCCGCTGATGCGCGCCTACAGCGTGGTCAGCGCCCACTACGAGGATCACCTGGAGTTCTACAGCATCAAGGTCCAGGACGGCCCGCTGACGTCCCGCCTGCAGCACCTGCAGGTCGGCGACAAGCTGCTGGTTTCGCGCAAGCCCACCGGCTCGCTGATCATGGACAACCTGAGGCCGGGCAAGAACCTGTACCTGCTGTCCACCGGCACCGGCCTGGCGCCGTTCATGAGCGTGGTGCGCGATCCCGAGTTCTACGAGGCTTTCGAGAAGATCATCCTGACCCATGGCGTGCGCTGGAAGAGCGAGTTGGGCTATTTCGAGCACATTACCGAAGACCTGCCCGAACACGAGCATTTCGGCGATCTGGTGCGTGAGCAGCTGATCTACTACCCGACCGTGACCCGTGATGAGTTCGAGCGTCAGGGCCGCCTGACCGACCTGATCCAGAACGGCCAGATGTTCGAGGATATCGGCCTGCCGCCGCTGAACCCGGAAACCGACCGCGTGATGATCTGCGGCAGTCCGGCGATGCTGAAGGATCTGGTCGAGATTCTGGAAGCTCGTGGTTTTGTTGAAGGCACCAGTCACGCCCCCGGCGACTATGTGATCGAGCGGGCCTTCGTCGAAAAATAAGTCGTAGCGCCTTTTCCGCTCCTCCCGCCCGGGAGGGGCGTTTTGCCTTGTACACTTCCTTTACAATCCTCCTGTAACAGTCTCTACTGAAAGCGGTCAAATCCACATTACAACAGCCCCCGCCGGAGAGATTCATGGACCACCCCGTTGCCGCCACGTGCCCGCATTGCCTCAGTCGCCGCCGTTTTCTTGGTTCCGGCTTTGCCTTGGGCCTCGGTTTGCTGTTGCCGGCGGTCAGTGAGGCGGCCGGGCGTTTCCACGAGTTCGGCGGCATTGTCCGGGTGGATGGCCGCAAGGCTTCGGCCGCAACACGCATTCACGCCGGGGCGCGTATCGAGACCGGGGTGGCGCCCGCCAGTTTCGTGCTTGGGGATAACGCTTTCCTGATCCGGCCGGGTTCGTCCGTGCAGTTGGCGCGGCAGTCGAAGCATTCGCCTGCCTTATCGGGTTTCCGGCTGATTACTGGAGCGATCCTGGGCGTGTTCGGCCCCGGACCCAAGAAATTGGTGACCAACACCGCCACCATCGGCATTCGCGGCACCGGCGTCTATTTCGAGAACCGTCCGGAATCCAGCTATGTCTGCCTGTGCTATGGCGCAATCGACCTGAATGCGAATGTCCGGCCTGAGGCAATGCAGCCGGTCTCGGCCAGCCACCACGAGGGACGGCTGATTGGCGGCGACGGGGTTATCGGGCCGGGAGGCATGGTGAACCATACCGATGAGGAACTGGTGCTGCTGGAGTCGCTGGTCGGGCGCAAACCGCCTTTCCTGAATGCGTGATTGCCAAAAACAAAACCGGCCTCTCAGGGGCCGGTTTTGTTTTCAGGTGCGCGGTATGACCGGCGTTACCCTGGTCGGCTTGGCGCGAGCCGCTTCATAGAGCGGCAGCACCACCGACATCTGCCCCTGCAGTTCGTCGATGCGCTGCGCTCCCGACGGGTGGGTGCTGAGGAACGCGGGCGGTGCGCCCTTGCTGGCCGCCCCCATCTTCTGCCACAGCGAAATCGAGGCGCGCGGATCGTAGCCCGCCCGCGCCATCAACTCCACACCCATCACATCGGCTTCACTTTCCTGGCCGCGGCTGTGCGGCAAGGTCAGGCCCAGCGTCGTGGCGGTTTGCAGCAGCGCCGCCTTGCGCGAGTCCATGTTGGTCAGCACGGCCAGCAGGGTCATCCCTGCCTGTTGCGCATAGGCTTGCGAGATACGCTCACGGCCGTGTTCGCGAAGGGCGTGGGCGATCTCGTGGCCCATGATGGCGGCAATTTCGTCGTCGTTCAGCTTCAACCGGTCGATGATGCCGGTGAAGAACATGATCTTGCCGCCGGGCGCGCAATAGGCATTCAGGTCGTTGCGGGTCTCCAGATTGACTTCCCAGCTCCAGCGCAGGGCGTCCGGACGGAAGACCGCGGTCTGCGGCACCAATCGGTCGCCGATGCGGCGGATGCGTTCCAGATTGGCCTTGTCGGTATTGAGCGCGCCCTTCTGCTTGGCCTGATCCAGCTCACCGCGGTAGGACTGCAACGCCATGGCGTCCACCTGCGCGCTGGGCAATAGCAGGAGCTGCTTGCGGGTGATGCCGGTTGCCCCTTGCTGGGTGCTGCTGTTACAGGCCGTCAGGACGACCAGGGTCGGAATGACCAGCCATTTGCGCCAATTCATGGTTCTGCCTCGGGTTCAGCATTCTTGCTTGCAGTGTAGCTTAAGTGGGGGGCGGCCCGATGTATTTAAAGGTTAACCGCGCCCCCGCGCGTACAGTTCGGCAAGGCTCTTGATCCACGGCCGGTAAACCTGCTGGAACAGGCGATCATGGACCGCCGCGCGTTCAGCGTGGGGATAGAAGATGCGCACGACACGGC
>DASUIL010000345.1:0-4392 GCA_036273075.1 Fluviicoccus sp.
GTGTTGTACATGGAGCCGTTGTCGGCGTGGATCTTGTAGTCAAGCATGGTCGGCGTACCGGGCACGACCTGACCCAGCAGGTCTTCGCGCACGATCACCACCACCAGACCGGCCGGGCCGATGTTCTTCTGCGCGCCCGCATAGATCAGGCCGAACTTCGACACATCCAGCGGCTCGGCGAGAATGATCGACGAATAGTCGGCCACCAGCGGTACGTTGCTGTCGGGGATGAAGTTGAACTGCACGCCGTGAATGGTTTCATTCGGCGTGTAATGCAGGTAGGCGGCGTCCGGGTTGACCTGCCAGGTCGCCACGTCGGGCACCTTGCGGAAGCCGTTGGCTTCGTCCGAAGCAACGACATTCACCGAACAGAACTTTTTCGCTTCCTTGATCGCCTTGTCCGACCACATGCCGGTATTGACGTAATCGGCGGTGGTCTTGCCGCGCAGCAGGTTCATCGGGATCATCGCGAACTGCTGGGAAGCGCCACCTTGCAGGAACAGCACCTTGTAGTTCGACGGGATGTTCATCAGGTCGCGCAGGTCCTGTTCGGCCTGCTCGGCGATGGCGACGTAATCGGCGCTGCGATGGCTCATTTCCATCACGGACAGGCCCTTGCCATGGTAATCCAGCATCTCGGCCTGGGCTTGCTTGAGGACGGCTTCGGGAAGCGCGGCGGGGCCGGCGCAGAAGTTGTAGGCTCGCATCGGGGTTTCCTGCATCAAATCAAAATCGTTTCTGGCGGCCCCGCTCACAGGGCAGCCGGTATTACTCGTCGCTATCGGCGGCGTCGGACACGTCCACATCACCGGCATCAGCGGCAGTCTCGGACGCGTCGGCGGCATCGGTAACCGGAGCGGCTTCGCCCTCAACCACTTCACCATCTTCCGGCAGGAACTCGTCCTCTTCTTCCGGCTCGTCCAGGCAGACCACGCCCACCAGCTTTTCCTGATCGGACAGGCGGATCAGCATCACGCCCTGGGTATTCCGCGACATGGTGCGGATCTCGGAAACGCGGGTGCGCACCAGCGTGCCCATGTCGGAAATCAGCAGCAATTCATTGCCGTCACTGACCACCACCGCGCCCACCAGTTCGCCGTTACGTTCGCTGGTCTGCACCGCGATCACGCCCTGACCGCCGCGCAGGCGGTGCGGGAAGTCGCTGACCAGGCTGCGCTTGCCGAAGCCGTTTTCACAGGCGGTCAGCACTTCGCCATCTTCCGGGGCCACGCACAGCGAGACAATCCGGGCGGCGTCGGGGATGCGCATGCCGCGCACGCCCATCGCCGAACGGCCGACCACGCGCACATCGGATTCGTGGAAACGGATCGCCTTGCCTTCATTGCTGAACAGCATGATGTCCTGATTGCCGTCGGTGATGGCGACGCCGATCAGGCGGTTGTCGCCCTGCAACTCGATGGCGATCAGGCCGCTGCTGCGCGGACGCGAGAAGGCGGCCAGATCCACCCGCTTGACGGTGCCGTCGCTGGTGGCCATGAAGACATAATTACCTTCAACATATTCACGCAAAGGCATGATTGCCGAGACTTTTTCGCCCTCCTGCAACGGCAGGATATTGACCAGCGGCTTGCCCTTGGCGCCGCGACCGGCCTGCGGCAGCTCATAGACCTTCAGCCAGTACACCTTGCCCAGCGAGGTGAAATACAGGATGGTGTCGTGCGTGCTGGCAACCAGCAGATGCTCGATGTAATCCTCATCCTTCATCGCCGTCGCCGACTTGCCGCGACCGCCGCGCTTCTGGGCGCGGTAATCGCTCAGCGGCTGGATCTTGGCGTAGCCGGTATGAGAAATGGTCAGCACCACCGACTCTTCGGTAATCAGGTCTTCCATGCTCAGGTCGAGGCGCGAGGCGATGATCTCGGTGCGGCGCTTGTCGCCATAGGCTTCCAGCACTTGCCGCAGTTCGCCGCGAATCACGTCCATCAGCAGTTTGGCGTCGGCGAGGATAGCAAGCAGTTCGCTGATCTTGCCCAGCAACTCCTCGTATTCGCCCATCAGCTTGTCCTGTTCCAGACCGGTCAGGCGCTGCAGCTTCAGGTCGAGAATGGCCTGGGCCTGGTCGTAGGACAGGCGGTAGCCGTCCTCCTGCAAGCCCAGATAATCTTCCAGCGTCTCCGGACGGCAGGCGTTCTTGTCGCCGGCGCGCTCCAGCAGCGCCAGGACGCCGCCCTCCTTCCACAGTTTAGCCATCAGCTTGTCGCGGGCCTCGCTGCCGGTGGCGGAGGTGCGGATCAGTTCGATGACTTCATCGATATTGGCCAAGGCCACGGCCAGACCTTCGAGGATATGGCCGCGTTCTCGCGCCTTGCGCAGTTCGTAAACGGTACGGCGGGTCACCACTTCACGGCGATGACGCACGAAAGCGGAAATCAGGTCTTTCAGGTTAAGGATGCGCGGCTGGCCGTCGACCAGCGCCAGCATGTTGAAGCTGAAGGAGCTTTCCAGCGGCGTTTGCGCGAACAGGTTGTTCACCACCACTTCCGCCACTTCGCCGCGCTTCACTTCAATGACGATGCGCATGCCGTCCTTGTCGGACTCGTCACGCAGTTCACTGATACCTTCCAGCTTCTTGTCCTTGACCAGCTCGGCGATCTTCTCGATGACGCGGGCCTTGTTCAACTGGTACGGAATTTCGGTGAAGACGATTGACTGGCGACCGGTCTTGCCATCGACTTCAATATGATGCTTGGAGCGAATGATGATGCGGCCGCGACCTGTGCGATAGGCTTCGACAATGCCCGCGCGGCCGTTGATGATGGCGCCGGTGGGGAAATCCGGACCGGTGACATGCTCCATCAGGCCATCGATGGTGATTTCCTCATCATCAATGTAGGCGAGGCAGGCGTTGATCACCTCCGTCAGGTTGTGCGGCGGAATGTTGGTGGCCATGCCTACCGCGATGCCGCTGCTGCCGTTGACCAGCAGGTTCGGGATGCGCGTCGGCATCACCGCCGGGATCATTTCCGTGCCGTCGTAATTCGGCACCCAGTCCACGGTTTCCTTTTCCAGGTCGGCCAGCAGGTCATGGGCCAGCTTGCTCATCCGGACTTCGGTATAACGCATCGCCGCCGGGGCGTCGCCGTCCACCGAACCGAAGTTGCCCTGGCCGTCCACCAGCAGGTAACGCAGGCTGAACGGCTGCGCCATGCGGACGATGGTGTCATAGACCGCCGAGTCGCCGTGCGGGTGATATTTACCGATCACGTCACCGACCACGCGGGCCGATTTCTTGTAGGGCTTGTTCCAGTCGTTGCCCAGTTCGTGCATGGCGAACAGCACGCGGCGGTGCACCGGCTTCAGGCCGTCACGGACGTCGGGCAGCGCGCGGCCGACGATGACGCTCATGGCATAGTCGAGGTAGGACTGACGGAGTTCGTCTTCAATATTGACGGGAACAATTTCAGCGGCAAAATCGGTCATACAGGCTCTCGGTTTCCGGGTCGGCGCCGTCGGTGTTCTGTCTTTGTAACGGCCCTTTTCAAGCGCCGGAATATACCATATCCGGGCGGTCTTGGGGGGCTTCCAAGCCCCGCTCCGCGTCACAGCCTAACGCTTGGCTGCAAAACGCCCGACAGCCCTTCCGCACTGGCGCTTTCCCGTTATACTTCCGCGCAAACGCCCTCAGGAGCCCGTAATGAATAGCCCCAATGTCGATCCCGCCGAAATCGCGAAATTCGAAGCGCTGGCCGCCCGCTGGTGGGATGCGGACTCCGAGTTCAAGCCGCTGCACCAGATCAACCCGCTGCGCCTGAACTGGATTGACGAACGCGCCGGACTGAGCGGCAAGCGCGTGCTGGATGTCGGCTGCGGCGGCGGCATCCTCGCCGAATCGATGGCGCGGCGCGGCGCCAGCGTGCTGGGCATCGACATGGGTGAGGCTCCGCTGGCGGTCGGCCGCCTGCACGCCGCTCAGGCCGGGGTGGAAAAGCTGGAATACCGGCAGGTGCCGGTGGAGCAACTGGCCGCCGAGCAGCCCCATTATTTTGATGTGGTCACCTGCATGGAAATGCTGGAACACGTCCCCGATCCGGCGTCGGTGATCCGCGCCTGTCAGCAACTGGTGAAGCCGGGCGGCCACGTGTTTTTCTCGACGATCAACCGCAACCCCAAGTCCTACCTGTTTGCGATTGTCGGGGCGGAATATGTACTGCGCATGCTGCCCAAGGGCACGCACGAATACGCCAAGTTCATCCGTCCTTCCGAACTGGCGTCCTGGATTCGCGCCGCCGGCCTGAATCTGCGGGAAAGCACCGGCCTGCACTACAACCCGTTGACCAAATACTACTGGCTGGCACCGAACGTCGATGTGAACTACATGGTCCACACCACCGCCGAATAACGATTAAAACCCAATGAAAAACGGGGCCTTAG
>DASUIL010000346.1:0-3620 GCA_036273075.1 Fluviicoccus sp.
AGCACCGCCTCGCTGTCATGGGCCACGACGGCGGCGCGCAAGCGCTCCACGCCCTGGGTGAAGCCGTCGAGGGCGGCAAGGATACCACGCTCGTTGGCAAAAAAGATGTCGTGCCACATCAGGGGATCGCTGCCCGCAATCCGGGTGAAATCGCGGAAGCCCCCGGCGGCGTAGCGGAAAATATCGAGGTTCTGCGACTCGCGCGCCAGGGCATCCACCAGCGAGAACGCCAGGAAATGCGGCAGGTGGCTGGTCTTGGCCAGCACTTCATCATGGCGCTCGACCGTCATCTGCAAGACTTCGGCCCCGGCGGCTTCCCACATCCGGCGCACCTTGGCGGTGGACTCGGCGGCGGTATGCGGCAAGGGCGTCAGGATGACCTTGTGGCGCTGGAACAGGTCCGCCTTGCCCGCCAGCACCCCGCTCTGCTCAGACCCGGCAATGGGATGGCCCGGTACGAAATGGATCGGCGCCTCGCCGAAGACGCGCGCAGCGGCTTCCACTACGTTGCCCTTGGTGCTGCCGACATCGGTCAGGATGGTGTTCGGCCCGACGGCTTCGCGAATGCTGTGCAGCACGCTTTCCGTGGCGCAGACCGGCATCGCCAGCACCACCAGATCCGCACCTTGCACGGCATCGGCGGCGTCGGCATAACCGGCGTCAATCAGGCCGATGTCCTGCGCCGTCTTGAGCGTGCGGTCGCTGCGACTGCTGGCTACGATGGCGTCGGCCAGCTTCTCGGCGCGCAGCACGCGCGCCAGGCTGGAACCGATCAGGCCGAGACCGATGAAGGCAACGCGGGCAAACATGGCTCAGCCCAACACTTTGTTGAGGGCTTGCAGGAACCGCGCATTCTCGCTTTCCAGGCCGATGCTGACCCGCACCCAGGTGGGCATGCCGTAATTGGCGATCGGGCGGACAATCACGCCTTCTTTCAGCAAGGCCTGAAACACTTCCAGTGCCGGACGCCTGGCGTCAAAGGCGATGAAATTGGCGCGCGACGGAATGAACGCCAGTCCGAGCGCATTCAGCCCGGCTTCGATCTGGCGCATGCCGGCGGCATTGAGTTCGCGGCTGGCGGCGACAAAGGCGTCGTCACCCAGGCTGGCGGTGGCGGCGGCCAGACCGAAGCTGTTGACGTTGAACGGCTGGCGGACGCGGTTGAGGATGTTGGTCACATCCGGATGGGCAATGGCGTAACCCACGCGCAGCGACGCCAGGCCATAGGCCTTGGAGAAGGTGCGGCTGACCAGCAGGTTCGGGTATTGGTCGACATAATCAAAGCCATTCATGAACCCGGCTTCCGTCACGTATTCGACATAGGCCTCGTCCAGCACCACCAGCACATTGGCCGGTATCTTCGCCATGAAGGCTTCAAACTCGGCGCGCTCGAACCAGGTGCCGGTCGGGTTGTTGGGGTTGGCGATGAAGACCACCTTGGTGTTGCCATTGACTGCGCGAGCCATCGCCTCAAGGTCGTGCCCGTAATTAACGGCAGGCACTTCCACGCCCTTGCCGCTGGCGGCCAGTACGGCCAGCGGATACACCGCGAAGGCGTGCTGGCTGTAAACCGCCTCTTCACCCGGATTGATGAAGGCGCGCGCCACCAGTTCCAGGATGTCGTTGGAACCGTTGCCCGGCGTGATGCGGTTGTGCGCGAAACCGAACTTCTGGCGGATCGCTTCCTTGAGGGCGAAGGCATTACCGTCGGGATAGCGGCCGATCTGCGTCATTTCCGCCTGGATGGCGGCGACGGCCAGCGGCGAGCAACCCAGCGGATTCTCGTTGCTGGCCAGCTTGACGATGTCGTCCAGCCCCAGCTCGCGCTTCAGTTCGTCAATCGGCTTGCCGGGCTGGTACGGGGAAATTTGTTGCACGCCGGGAGTGGCATTGCTGAAAAAATCGCAGGACATGAGTCAGATTCCTGTGGCAAGCCCCGCGACCATGAGGATGGCCGCCGGAGCGTTTCGCGTTTAGATAACAGCTTTCGGGTACGAACCGAGATTCTTCAACTCGCGCACGCGATCGTGCAGCTCGTCCAGCACCAGCTTGACCTGCGGCTGCTGCTGATGACCCTCGAAATCGATGAAGAAGACATAGGACCAGATATCCGACTGCGACGGCCGCGTTTCAATCCGCGTCAGCGACAGGCCATTGCGGTAGAACGGCTCCAGGATGCGGTACAGCGCCCCGGCCTCGTTGTGCGCGGCGACAATGATCGATGTCTTGTCGTCACCGCTGGGCGGCGTGCTTTCAGTGCCGATGATCAGGAAGCGCGTGGTGTTGCTGGGATTGTCTTCAATGTTCTCGTGCAGCTTCTTCAGGCCGTACAGCTCGGCGGCGGTTTCCCCGGCGATGGCGGCGGAATGCCACTCGCCCTTCACCAGTCGCGCGGCCTCGGCGTTGCTGGAGACGGCAATGCGCTCGATCTTGGGGAAATGGGCATCCAGCCATTTACGGCACTGCGCCAGCGACTGCTGGTGCGAGTAGACACGGGAGATGTTCTTCAACTGCGTGCCTTCGGCCACCAGCAGATTGTGGTGAATGCGCAGCTCCACCTCACCAATGATCTTCAGCCCGGAATTGATGAAGCAGTCCAGCGTGTGATTGACGACGCCTTCCGAGGAGTTTTCGACCGGCACCACGCCATAGTGGGCGCTGCCCGCCTCGACTTCACGGAACACTTCATCAATGGTGGCCATCGGCCGCGTGATGGCGGCGTGACCGAAATGCTTGAGCGCAGCGGCGTGGGTGAAGGTCCCGTTCGGGCCGAGGAAGGCGATCTTCAGCGGCGATTCCAGCGCCAGGCAGGCGGACATGATTTCACGGAACAGTTTGGCAACGGTTTCCCCGGCCAGCGGCCCCTGATTGCGCTGCATCACCATCTGCAGCACCTGCGCCTCGCGTTCGGGGCGGTAGAAGCTGGTGATGGTCGGGTCCTCGGCCTTCTTGACCTCGGCCACCGTTTGCGCGCACCGCGCCCGCTGGTTGATCAACTCGTGAATCTGCACATCAATGGCGTCGATTTGCTGGCGCAGTTCGGGAAGCGTGGGCAGTTTTTCGCTCATGAGCGTATTCCGTCGGGCGTGGGTCTGAAGATCAGGAAACCGGAAAAACCGGGCGGCATCTTCATGCCGCCCAAGACATCAGCCGTAACGGCGCGCGAAATCGGCCATGAACGCCACCAGTGCGTCCACGCCCTCTTCCGCCACCGCGTTGTAGATGCTGGCGCGCATGCCGCCCACCGAGCGGTGACCGGCCAGATTGAGCAGGCCGGCGGCATCGGCTTCCTTGAGGAAGGTCTTTTCCAGTTCCGGCTTGGCCAGCGTGAACGGCACGTTCATCATGGAACGGTTGGGCAGCGCCACCGGGTTGCCGTAGAACTCGCTGCCGTCGATGGCGGCATAGAGCTTGGCGGCCTTGCGGCGGTTTATTTCGCCCATCTTTTCCAGACCGCCCTGCGCCTTCAGCCACTGGAAGACCAGACCGGACAGGTACCAGGCATAGGTGGACGGCGTGTTGTACATGGAGCCGTTGTCGGCGTGGATCTTGTAGTCAAGCATGGTCGGCGTACCGGGCACGACCTGACCCAGCAGGTCTTCGCGCACGATCACCACCAC
>DASUIL010000347.1:0-6023 GCA_036273075.1 Fluviicoccus sp.
TCTGCCATTTGGCAGAGGAGAAAACATCATGTCGAAAGGGCAAACTTTACAAGACCCGTTCCTGAACGCCCTCCGCAAGGAGCGTATCCCCGTCTCCATCTTCCTGGTGAACGGTATCAAACTGCAGGGCCAGATCGAATCTTTCGACCAATACGTGGTGCTGTTGAAGAACACGGTCAGCCAGATGGTGTACAAGCACGCGATTTCCACCGTCGTTCCGTCGCGCAACCCGCGCCCGGTCGGCGCTCCCGCAGCCGGCGGCGCCATTGGCCCGATGACCAGCGGCACCATGGGCGGCGGCTATCCGTCTCCCTATGACGGTGATGACCAGGACGCTCCGTACTGATCGTCAGCCTGTCCGGTGACACCTGCAAAGCCGCCTTCGGGCGGCTTTGTCGTTTCCGGGGTGCGACAACATGTCGCAGCCTTCCCCTTGGGCAGGGCCGGTAGAATCCGCGTTTTCCATTATCCGGTGTCCTGTCATGCTGCCGCGTTCTTTAGCCCTGTCGTTTCTGACCCTGAGTCTTGCCGCCGCCAACGCTGCCGCCTGTTCCAGTTGCGGCTGCACGCTGAATTCGGACTGGGTCAGTCAGGGGCTGGATAGCAAGCCGGGCTTCACGCTGGATCTGCGTTATGACTTCATCGACCAGACTGCGTTGCGCGAAGGGAACGGTTCGGTCCCCGCACCGGCCATTCCGGCAGCCGAGGAAGTTGAACAGCGAACCACCAACCGCTATGCCACGGCGACGCTGGGCTACAACCCCAACCGCGCCTGGGGATTCAGCGTAGTTCTGCCCTATCTGGACCGTTCGCACAGCACCATTGTCGATGGCGATACCGACATCACTACCTCGCATACACGCAGTCTGGGGGATATCAAACTGATGGCCCGCTATCAGGGCTTTTCCCGGGACGGCGATTCAGGGCTGATTATCGGTCTGAAGCTACCCACCGGCAGCCGGGATTTCCTGTTCAACGGCGGCCCGCAAGCCGGGACGGATCTGGACCGCAGCCTGCAACCGGGAACCGGCAGCACCGACCTGATCATTGGCGGTTTCCGCACCGGCAGCCTCAGCCGCGATTGGGACTGGTATGCGCAAGGCTTGGTGCAAGCGCCGGTGAGGATTCGTGACGGGTTTCGTCCGGGAACGGTGTTCAGCGTGAATGGCGGTTTCCGCTACATGGCGTTGAACCGGTGGGAGCAGCAGGTGCAGATCAACGCGTTGCAGCGTCGACCGGATGGCGGCGTCAATGGCGATGCCGCTACCAGTGGCGGGCGGTCGCTTTATGTCAGTCCGGGTCTGGTCTATACGCCCGGCCAGAAGCTGAGTCTCTATGGTTTTGCACAGTTGCCGGTGGTGCAGCATGTGACCGGCATGCAACTGGCGCCGCGCTGGTCGGCAGCGGTCGGGGTATCAATGCACTTCAATTAACGGAACATCCCGAAGCGCTACTCAGGGTGCGGGCGGTGATTCCGCCAGCAGCGACTTCACCAGCTGTTCCAGCGCTGGGAAATCCTGCATTTGCATTCCGGCCCAACCGTCTACCCGCACGCGCCCCTGACGATCCACCACATACAGCATCGGCAGGGCGCGGATGCGTCCATACCCGTCGGCCCGGGTGTCCGTCATCAGCGCGACCGGCATTTGCAACGGTGCGGCCAGTCGTTGCGCCGCTGCAATGTCCGCAGTTTCCTCATCGGCACTGATGGCCAGCATGTCCAGTCCCTGTTCATGATAAGTACGGTAAAGTTTGTCCAGCTCCGGCAATTCATGGCGGCAGGGAGGGCACCAGCTGGCCCAGAAACTGATCACGGTCACCCGGCCATCACGGCCGGACAACAGCAGCCGGGTTTTGCCATCCAGCAACCGTGCCGAAACCGGTGGCGCCATATCTCCGTTCTGCAAGCGCGCACTGACTGGCATGGCTGTCAGCGCCAGCAAAATCAATAGCACGGCAGTTCGGCGCAGCGTCATGATGGAAACCGGGGAAAATGGAGGGCCGTTATGATAACCCGTCCTTCTGCCAAAATTATCCCTTCCCCCGTTTGGCTTTCGCACGGGCAGCGCTCATAATCGTTTCAAGCCTTATCAACGGACATTCCTGTGGAATTTTTTGAACGACATCAGGGTGGCGAACGCGCCATCCTGGTTCACCTGGACCTGAAACAACAAGCCGCCAGCCTGGACGAAGATCTGGAAGAATTCCTGCTGCTGGCGAAATCCGCCGGAGCGGAGATACTGGACACAGTGACCGGCAGTCGCCAGAAGCCCGACGCCCGGCTTTATGCCGGTAGCGGCAAGGTCGCCGAGATCGCCGCGCTGGTGCAGGAAAAAGAAGCGGAGCTGGTGCTGTTCAACCACTCGCTGACGCCTGCGCAGGAACGCAACCTGGAAAAAGAATTGCAATGCCGGGTGCTGGACCGCACCGGCCTCATCCTCGACATCTTCGCGCAGCGCGCCCAGACCTTTGAGGGCAAGCTGCAGGTGGAACTGGCGCAGCTGAGCCACCTCAGTTCCCGTCTGGTTCGCGGCTGGACTCACCTGGAAAGGCAGAAGGGCGGTATCGGCCTGCGCGGCCCCGGTGAAACGCAGCTGGAAACCGACCGTCGTTTGCTGAAGAACCGCGTCACCATGCTGACCGAACGCTTGGAAAAAGTCCGCCAGAACCGCCAGCAGGGCCGCGCTTCCCGCCAGAAGGCCGCCATTCCCACCGTGTCGCTGGTGGGCTATACCAACGCCGGGAAATCGACGCTGTTCAACCGCATTACCCATGCCGAGGTCTACGCCGACGACCGCCTGTTCGCCACGCTGGACCCGACGCTGCGCCGCATCGACATGCCCAGCATCGGGCCGGTGGTGCTGGTGGATACGGTCGGATTCGTGCGCCATTTGCCGCACCAGTTGGTCGAAGCCTTCCGCGCCACGCTGGAAGAAACGCTGGAAGCGGATCTGCTGTTGCACATCGTGGATGCCGCCAGCCCGGAGCGCGACGCCCAGATCGAAGCAGTGAACGAGGTGCTGCACGAAATCGGCAGCACCACGCGCATCCTGATGGTCTACAACAAGATCGACCTGATGGGCTCGCGCGAGCCGCGTATCGACGTAGACGACCAAGGATTGCCGGTGGCGGTGTGGATGTCGGCGATGACCGGCCTCGGCGTGCATGAATTGAAGATGGCCATCACCGGCTTGCTGGTCGGCGACCTGCGCGAGTTCACCCTGACGCTGCCGCCCGAACATTCCCGCCTGCGCGCCAAGTTCTATGAGTTGGGCGCGGTGCTGTCGGAAGAAAGCGATGACGACGGTGTCAACCGCATCCGTCTGCGCCTGACAGCGGCCTCATTGGCGGAATGGCTGGGGCGTAACGGCATTGCCCCGGAAACGGTCGGTCTGACGCCCGAGGAACTGGGACTGGCGAAGGAAGCCTATTGAACGATGGCTATTCCCTATGTCCTGGTGAAGTATCTGGTCACGGCCGCCGTTGTGGTGGCCGTATCCGAGCTGGCGAAGCGCAGCGACAAACTGGGCGCGTTGCTGGCCTCGTTGCCGCTGGTCACGGTGCTGACACTGGTCTGGCTGTATGTGGAGCAGCAACCGGCAGAGAAGATCGCCAACCATGCCTGGTACACCTTCTGGTACGTGGTGCCGACCTTGCCGATGTTCCTGCTGTTTCCCCGATTGTTGGCCCAGTTCGGGTTTGCCGGTGCGCTCGGGATGTTTGTGCTGGGAACGATGGTCATTTTTGCCGTTTACGCCTGGATCATGCAGCGTTTCGGCGTCCATCTTCTTTGAATAATAATGAAAAGCTTAATGGAGTTCCGAAATGCATCGGATGATGTGGATAGCCCTGTTGACCGCACAACTGGCGACGGCGGGTGAAATTTACAAATGGACTGACGAAAACGGACGGGTCCATTTTGGCGACAGCGGCCAAGGCGGGCGTCCGGCGGAGAAAATTGCCGTCGAGGAAAAGAAGCCCAAGGAATTGTCGCAGCAAGAGATGGACGAGATGGTGCGGCAAGGGCGGGAGGGGTTTGCCAAGTTCGAAGAGGAGCGGGCCAAAAGGGAAGAGCGGTTTCGTGAATCCGAAGAACGGATGAAACAGCTCAGCGAGAGCGAACCTGCCCGGCCCAAGGGAACGCCCAAATGCGCCACGCTGGCCCGGAAGATTATCGAAGCCACCGAGGATGATGAGGCCCGCACCGCACTCAGCCGGCAATTTGACCGGGAATGCCCGCGGCTGGCCTATGATTGCCTGACCTACGAGTCAAACCCGAAACGCAATTTCTGCCGTCCGGCGTATCGGATGGGCCGGGAAATCGTGCACAACTCCAACCAGCCCTGAACGCCGCGCGGCTGATTACATCAACCGCGCTATCAAGGCGCCATCAAGTTCCGGTGGCAACGGCATCTTCACCAGAATGCCGTTGCCGGGCGCCACGTCCAGCGCGTGGCCTTCCGCGTGCTGCAGCTGCTCCAGTGTGATTTCCCGGTTGCCGGACGGATGGATGATTTCCAGCCGGTCGCCGACGGCAAAGCGGTTCTTCACATCCACCAGCGCCCAGCCGTCGTCCACCGACAGCACCTGACCCACAAACAGGCTGCGCTTGCTTTCCGAATGCCCGGTCAGGTAGTTCTGGGTGTCTTGCGGCACATGGCGTTGCAGGAATCCGGGGGTAAAGCCGCGATTGGCCAGGCCGTCCAGATCGACCAGCAGCGACGGGTTGAACGCCTTGCCCGCCTTGGCGTCATCAATGGCCTGGCGATAGGCCTGCGCCGTGCGCGCCACGTAATACAGTGACTTTGTCCGGCCTTCGATCTTCAGCGAATCAACCCCGATCTGCACCAGCCGCTCCACATATTCAATCGCCCGCAAGTCCTTGGAGTTCATGATGTAGGTGCCGTGCTCGTCTTCCATCACCGGCATCAGCTCGCCGGGGCGGTTGGCCTCCTCGATCAGGTACACGCGGTCGGCATCCGGATGCCGCTCCGAACCGCCGCAGGCGGCAAAGCGGCTGTTGGCTTCTTCCAGTTCCTGCGTGAAGTCGAAGCCTTGCAGTTTCACCACATCGCCCTGATCGGTCTCGGCGGCGTCATGCACCTTGTAATCCCAGCGGCAGGCGTTGGTGCAGGTGCCCTGGTTGGGGTCGCGGCGGTTGAAGTAGCCGGAGAGCAGGCAGCGACCGGAATAGGCGATGCACAGCGCGCCATGGACGAATACTTCCAGCTCCATCTCCGGGCATTCCTGCCGGATTTCGGCAATCTCGTCCAGCGACAGTTCGCGCGACAGGATGATCCGTTTCACGCCGACCTTCTGCCAGAATTTCACCGAGGCGTGGTTCAGGGTGTTGGCCTGGACGGAGAGGTGGATGTTGAGGTCGGGCCAGGCTTCGCGCGCCAGCATGATCAGGCCGGGGTCGGCCATGATGAAGGCATCCGGCTGCAGGTCCACCACCGGCTGCAGCTGGCGGACGAAGGAGCGGACCTTGTCGTTGTGAGGCAGGATGTTGGCGGTGACGTAGAACTGCTTGCCGCGTGCGTGCGCTTCGCTGATACCTTGCGCCAGTTGCTCCTGGCGGAATTCGTTGTTGCGGGCGCGCAGGGAGTAGCGGGGCAGGCCGGCGTAGACGGCGTCGGCGCCGAAGTCGTAGGCGGTGCGCATTTTTTCAAGGCTGCCGGCGGGCAGGAGCAGTTCGGTTTTCATGCGGGGTGTCGGGGTTGCGGGGAAAGGCGCGTATTCTACATGGGTATTATGGGAAAGGGGATGGAGGGATGGAGCTGATTTGGAGGGAGGAATTTCACGGGCTTTGGGTTGACGGGGGTGGGGTTGGCTGATAACTTTCAAACAAGTCGTCCCATGGATTTAGTTCGCTTAGCAAGGAAGCAATGCAGTGCAAGTTGCTAATTTTAAAAGGAACGTGTGGGATTCAATCTTGTTTAGACGAACAGATTGTTATGCTAACTCTGTCGCCTAAATATAGTTAGGCAAAATTGTTTTGGAAATTTGTGCAAAGCCATTGC
>DASUIL010000348.1:0-2960 GCA_036273075.1 Fluviicoccus sp.
CCGCCAGCGCCAGCAGGAAGCTGTCGCGGCAGCTGTGCATGTAGCGCTTCTCCAGCGCGTAGCGCACCTGGTTGCTCTCGGCGGCGCAGGCCCCGCCCAGCGTGTCGTGGCGGCCGCAGGTGTCGGCGGTGATTTCCACCAACACGTTGCCGCTCTGCGCCAGCAGCTTCGAACCGCAGGTCAGGTAGACATTGCCTTGCATGCGCAGCGTGTCGACGGCGCTGTAGCGGTCGTGCGGGTCGGCGGCGTCGAAGAACAGCGTGTCCACCGCCTGGTTGCCTTCCAGATCGACAATGCGCAGCGTCTCCCCGGCCTTCAGGGTGTAAATCCAGTAATCGCCGGCGCGCACCACCTCGCGGTGACGGGCGGTGGCAGGATCACGGTCACTTTCGCGGATGCAGAAACCTTTAGTCATCACCATCTCCTCAATGGCCATGCTGGCAGAAGCAGCGGGCGGTCAGCGCCAGCCCGCGCGCGTTTTCCGGACGGGACAGGCGGCAGACATCGTCCTCGCCCGCCAACCCGCAGTCCCAGACCTGCGCCTGCACATCCACCGGCGCATACACCGGGTTGGGGTCCAGCGGATGCGGAATCACCGCCAGCACCACCAGCACATTGGCGTCGGCGCGCAGGTCGACGGTGCTGCCCGCCGGGGCGTGGGTGTGGTCGAAGATCATGTTGCCGTCGGCGTCGATGCTGATCTTGCTGAAGACATTGAGGTTGGCCACCAGATCGCGGCGGCCCAGCCCGTGCTTGCCCAGTTCCACCAGCAGCAGGTCGCGGCCGTTGCGCCGCCAGTCGTTGCGCAGGCTCTGGTAGTCACCCTCGCCGTGCTTCGCCGTCACCGACTCGCGGGTGCTGACACCGCCGACAGTGTCGATCCAGCCGGTGCTGTCACCGATCACCGACATCAGCGCGTGGCCCATGTCGGAATAGCAGATATGGCCGGTGGTGAGGCGGAAGGTGTGCTGGCACTTCAGCGTGTCGGGCATGTTGTAGCGGTCCAGCAACTGGTCGGCGTTGAACAGCAGCACCGCCACGTTGGCGCCGTCGCCCAGCGACGTCAGCCGCAGCGCATTGCCGCGCTTCACCACCAGCGACCAGCTCATGCCGCCGCGCAGGGTGTCATCCAGCACGACCAGGTTTTCGGCAAAACGGACACTCATGGGGTTTCCTCCAGCACATCGGCGCCGCGCGACAGCGGCGTCAGCGTCCGCACTTCCGCGGACAGTTCGTTGTAGGTCTGACGGTCGCGGCGGCGCACCGGCAGGTCATAGGTGATGGTGGCGCCGTAGGCGTCCGGGGCCTGCGGATCGACACGCACGCGGTCGAACACCAGCAGCCGCGTGCCCAGCGCGAAACCTTCCTTGAGGTCGTGGGTGACCATGAACACGGTGAATTGGTGCTTCTCCCACAGGCCGCGCATCAGCTCGTGCATGTCGGCGCGGATGCCGGGATCGAGCGCGCCGAAGGGTTCGTCCAGCAGCAGGATTTCCGGCTCACGGATCAGCGACTGCGCCAGCGCCAGCCGCTGCTGCATGCCGCCGGAAATCTCGTGCGGATAGAGGTCGCGCGCCTGCGCCAGCCCCACCGATTCCAGCATCGCCATCGCCCGCTCATCGGCCTCCTTCTTCGCATTGCCGAACAGCCGCGCCAGCAACGGCGACTGGCGGAACTCCAGCGCCACCCGCACGTTCTGCAAGGCGGTGAGGTGCGGAAACACCGAATAGCGCTGGAAGACCACGCCGCGATCGGCATCCGGCTCGCTCGGCCATTCCTTCCCGTTCAGCAGCAGGCGGCCGCGCGTCGGCTGCTCTTCCGCCAGCAACAAGCGGAAGAAGGTGGACTTGCCGCACCCCGACGCCCCGACAATGCTGACGAACTCGCCCTTCGCCACATCCAGCGTCAGGTTCTCCAGCACCGGCTTCTGGCCGTAGTGCTTCCACAGGTGTTTCATCGAAATGAAGCTCATGCGCCCTCCTTGGCCATGCGGCCGCCCAGCCACGGAAACGCAGCGCGATTGGTGTAGTAGAGGGCGCGGTCCATCACGAAGGCCAGCAGCGTGATCCAGAACACGTAGGGCAAAATGATGTCCATCGACAGGAAGCGGCGCACGAGGAAGATGCGGTAGCCGAGGCCCTGTTCGGCCGCCACCGCCTCCGCCGAGATCAGGAACAGCCAGGCGGAACCGAGGGAGAGACGCACGCTGTCGATCAGGCGCGGCAACACTTGCGGCAGCACCACCCGCAGCGCGATCTGCCAGCTGGACGCGCCCAGCGACTGCGCCTTGATCATCATCTCGGCGGGAATCTCGCGGATGCGCCCTTGCAGGTCGCGGATCAGGAAAGGCGCGATGCCGATGACGATCAGCATCACCTTCGACAGTTCGTCCAGCCCGAAAATGACGAAAAGAATGGGCAGGATCGCCATCGGCGGCACCAGCGACACGGCGGTGACCAGCGGCGAGGCGACCGCGCGCACATAAGGCAGCATGCCGTTGAGCATGCCGAACAGCAGCCCCGCCAGCGTACAGACGCCCATGGCGATGCCGATGCGCTGCAGGCTGGCGGCGGTATCGGCCCAGAGGATGACCTGCCCGGTGCGCGGATCTTCATCCACGGCGATCATCTTGATGCCGTCCACCAGTTGCATGGCGGAGGGCAGCAGGCGGTCGTCCGGGTTTTCCAGCAGGCGCGCGTCGGAGTGGCTGATATAGATCATGCCGATGATGAAGAAAGGGATGAGACCGAGCAGCAGCGCCGTCAGCCAGGACGGACGCCGGTTGATGAGACGCTTCATGGGCGCCTCCCGGCCCGTAACGGGCAAGGCAATTCAGGATGGGTCATGGACGGACCTCCGGGTCAACACGGCAAAAAGGCGACAGGAGACGCTGCGTGATCTCCCGGGCTTTTATCCCTCCGTGTCACCCCCGCGCGGGAGGTCGGCAACTCTCGGACCAG
>DASUIL010000349.1:0-2789 GCA_036273075.1 Fluviicoccus sp.
GGCGCGTATAAAGCGCGGGCCACCCGTTTTTATCCTGCCAGCCATGCCCATTCTTGCCCTGGAAACCGCCACCGAAGCCTGCTCGGTCGCCCTGATGCTTGCGGACGGTCGCGTGCTCAGCCGTTTTGAACACGCGCCGCGTCTGCAGACCCAATTATTGCTGCCGATGGTGGATGAGCTGCTGCGGGAAGCCGGTATGTCCCTGCGCGATCTGGATGCAGTTGCCTACAGTCGCGGCCCGGGTGCGTTTACCGGCGTGCGTATCTCCGCCGCCGCCGCGCAGGGCTTTGCTTTTGGCCTGGACCTGCCGGTGCTGGCGTTATCCAGCCTGCAGGTGCTGGCACAGCATGTGCATCGTCTGACCGGCGAGAGCCGGGTGCTGGCGGTCTTCGATGCCCGCATGGATGAAGTTTATGCGGGCGCTTACGAAGTCCGTGACGGTCTGATGCAGCCGCTGCTGCCTGATGGCCTGTATGCCCCCGGGAATCTGCCATTGCTGCCCGTCGACGCTTGGTTCGTTGCCGGAAACGGTTGTAATCTCCGGGAGCGTTTCCCCCCCCATGTGGTGGTGAAGGGCGAGATGCCGGATGTCCATCCCCATGCCTGGGATCTGGCCGTGCTGGCCGCCGCCGCGTTGGCGCGCGGCGAGGCCCGTGACGCTGAGCACGCCTTGCCCGTGTATCTGCGGGATGAAGTCTGGCAAAAGCTGCCGGGCCGCTGAATCTGACTGAGAGAGTTCCAACATGGATATGCTGTTGTTGCTGCAAGCGCTGGTGATGGGCGTTGTCGAGGGGATTACCGAGTTCCTGCCGATCTCCAGTACCGGTCACCTCATCCTCACCGCCGAGCTGCTGAACTTCTGGACCAAGGAAAAGCGCGATGTCTTTGAAGTCGCCATCCAGCTGGGAGCCATCCTTTCGGTCTGCTATGAATACCGTGTGCGCCTGATCAACGTGATCCAGGGGATGCTGAAGAAGAATGACAAATCGTGGCTGTTCGCCATCAATGTGCTGGTGGCCTTCCTCCCGGCGGCCATCCTCGGCTTCTTCACCATCCACCTGCTCAAGGAACATCTCTTCAATGGCGTCACTGTCGCCTGCGCGCTGATTGTCGGCGGGGTGGTGATCCTGTGGGCGGAAAAGCGCCAGCACATCATTACGGTTCAGGAAGTCGACGACATGAAGATCCGCGACGCGCTCAAGGTCGGGCTGGCGCAGTGCCTTGCGCTGATTCCCGGCACCTCGCGTTCCGGCGCCACCATTATCGGCGGTTTGCTGTTCGGCCTGTCGCGCAAGGCAGCGGCGGAATTCTCCTTCTTCCTTGCCATTCCCACCATGTTCGCCGCAACCCTCTATGACGTATTGAAGAACCGTGATGCTTTCGTAGCTGCCGATATGCCGGTATTCGCGGTCGGCTTCGTGGTCTCCTTTGTGTCGGCGCTGCTGGTAATCCGCGCCCTGATGCGTTTCATCACCCGCCACGATTTCACGGTCTTCGCCTGGTACCGGATCGTCTTTGGTTCGTTCATTCTCGCCACCTGGTACTTCAATATCATTCCCTGGTTGGCCTGACCGACGCGTATGGTTCCGTTACAGGTTCTCTGCCTGCCCCATACCCGGCTGCGCGCCGGCGATCTGTCCGAGCAGCTGGGTGCTCCGCTGCAAGTCCTCCCTGACTTTGATCGCAAGACCCTGAAGCGGCTGGCCGGATCTGTCCCGCTGGCACTGATGGTGGGGGAGGATGTCAGCCTGCAATCCTTCGAGTTGCCCTTGCCGGGACCGGTGCGGGTCGACTGGGTTGACGGCCAGACGCTGTGGCGCCTGCAGCATGGTGGTGGGCGCGGGGAAATGCTGGCCAAGGCCTGCGGCATCAAGGGTGATAATCTGCCCTGGGTAGTAGATGCAACGGCGGGTTTCGGTCGCGACAGTCTGTTGCTGGCGTGGCTGGGTTGCCGGGTTACGCTTCTGGAGCGATCTCCGGTGGTGCGGGCTTTATTGGAAGACGGCTGGCGGCGGGCGCAGGCTGAACCCCTGCTGACCGGAACGCTGGCGCGCATGGAGCTGGTTTTTGCGGAGGCGTCAGCCTGGCTGAATGCGTTGACGGGGGAGGAGAGGCCCGAGGTGGTCTATCTCGATCCGATGTTCCCGTCGCGCGAAAAATCGGCGAAGGTGAAGGTGAACATGCAGGTATTCCATCAGGCGGTAGGGGCCGATCCGGATGCGGGCGACCTCTTGGAACCGGCTCTGGCGGCAGCGAAAAAAAGGGTGGTGGTGAAACGGCCGAGGTTGGCGGAACCGTTGGCGGGGAAAGCGCCGTCGATTGTCTTTGAGGGGGAAAGCAGCCGGTTTGATGTGTATCTGATTAACTGAATTTAATTAAATAACAGCAGCTTATAACGCCTGATTCATGTCATGTTGCTTGTTCGGCGGTCTCGCACAGCAGGCAGCACAATTTCACGCCCAGCATCCCGTTCCTGCCGCTTTCCGTTACTACCCATGGCCGCGACTGCCACGGCGGATCATGCCGGACATGCTGGGTATGGCCGCAGTGCAGCACGGCCACCCAGTGTCCCTCGTCGTCCTGGAAGAAGCCGGTCATCGGCTGTTCCATCAACCCTGACCTTTCTTCTTGCCCTTGGCCTCCAGCTGCGCCATCGCCGACGCGATTTCCTCGTCACTGACGCTGGTGATGTGCAGGATGGTATTCAGCGCTTCCGGGCGCAGCACCAGGTTGGCCTGATGGGCCATGTTGGTCAGGCGCTCGTCGAAGTGCAGCAACTCTTCCTCATC
>DASUIL010000350.1:0-4355 GCA_036273075.1 Fluviicoccus sp.
TGGGGAGGCAGCGGCTACGACCCTGTCCCTGAAACCTTTTCCTGGTCTCGTTTGGAATCTTGAATATGCAATGGGTTCGCAACCTGATATTGGTGGGCCTGGCGATTGTCAGCTATCTGCTGATCCTCGCCTGGCAAAAAGATTATGGCGGCGCCCCGGCCCCGGCGGCGGTTTCCGCTCCGGCCGCGGTTCCGGCAGCGGGCGATCTGCCCGCCCCTGCGCCTGCCGCTGTCGCCAATGGCGACATTCCTCCGGCTCCTTCATCCGCCGCCACCGCACCCTTGACCCCGGCCCAACCGCTTTCCACCGGCCTGGTGCAGGTGAAAACGGATGTACTCGATGTCGCGATTGACCCGCAGGGCGGCGATATCGTCAATGTCGCGCTGCCGGCTTACACCCGCACCGTTGCCAGCCAGGAGCCGTTCCATCTGCTGGAAAACAGTGCGCAGCGCGTGTTTGTCGCCCAGTCCGGCCTGATCGGCGCCAACGGTCCGGATGCCCGCGCCGAAGGACGTCCGCTTTACCAGTCGGAAAAGAATTCCTGGCAGATGCAGCCCGGCCAGCAGGAAATGAAGGTGGTGCTGAAATTTTCCGACGCCGCCGGTGTCGAAATTCAGAAAATTTACACCTTTACCGCCGGTCATTACGATGTCCGTGTCGCCTACCAGATCATCAACCGTTCCGGCCAGCCGTGGCGCGGGTCGATGTACGGCCAGCTGAAGCGCGACAACACCGAAGACCCCAGCAAGAACCATCAGGGCATGATGGGCATGTCCACCTATCTGGGCGCTGCTTGGGGAACCCCGGACAAGACTTACAACAAGCTGGCCTTCAGTGATTTTGCCGAGGAACCGCTGAATCAGACCGTGAAGGGCGGCTGGACTGCGATCGTGCAGCACTATTTCGTGACGGCCTGGGTGCCGGATGCCGCTTCCGCCAACCAGCTGACCAGCCGCCAGTCTTCGGACCAGCGCTACCACTTTGTCGGTTTCGCCACCCCGGAAATTATCGTCCCGGCCGGCCAGCAGCAGCAGGTGGCCGCGACTTTCTATGCCGGTCCGAAGATCCAGGACAAGTTGAAGCATCTGGCTCCCGGCCTGGAACTGACGGTGGATTACAGCTGGCTGTGGTTCATCGGCCAGATCCTGTTCTGGTTGCTGAAAGCCATTCACGGCCTGATCGGCAACTGGGGCTGGGCCATCATGGGCCTGACGCTGGTGGTGAAGGCGGTGTTCTTCCCGCTGTCGGCGAAGAGCTACAAGTCGATGGCGAACATGCGCCGCGTGACGCCGGAACTGCAACGCATCAAGGAGCAGTTCGGCAACGACCGCCAGAAGATGTCGATGGAAATGATGGCGCTGTACAAGCGTGAGAACATCAATCCGGTGGCCGGCTGCCTGCCGATCCTGATCCAGATGCCGGTGTTCCTGGCGTTGTACTGGGTGCTGATGGAAAGCGTGGAATTGCGTCATGCGCCGTGGCTGTTGTGGATCAACGACCTGGCGGCGATGGATCCGTACTTCGTGCTGCCGTTGCTGATGGGCGCGACCATGTACATCCAGCAAATGCTGAACCCGCAACCGACCGATCCGATGCAGGCCAAGGTGCTGAAGATGATGCCGATCATCTTCACCGTGTTCATGCTGTGGTTCCCGTCGGGCCTGGTGCTGTACTGGGTGGTCAACAACACCCTGTCCATCATCCAGCAGGCGATCATCACCCGCCAGATCGAGGGTGCGGCCAAAAAGGCCTGATCCCGGCAATGCTGATCCGAAAAAGGCCGTTCTCCGAACGGCCTTTTTTTATTAGGGTAGAAGCCCCCGCCACGTTGTCTGACCGGAATTGCCGCCCATGAAACCGCTGCTGCGAAACGATACCATTGCCGCCATCGCCACGCCCGCCGGTCGCGGCGGCGTCGGCATCATCCGCCTGTCGGGACCGGATGCGCTGGCGCTGGCGCTGCGGATGACCGGCGGCACGCCGCTGCAACCGCGCCAGGCGCATTTCCGCCGCTTCCGCGATGCCGACGGCGACGTGCTGGACGAGGGCATTGCCCTCTATTTCCCCGGACCGAATTCTTTTACCGGCGAGGACGTGGTCGAACTGCAGGGGCATGGTGGTCCGGTACTGATGGACATGCTGCTGAAACGGACGCTGGCGCTGGGCGCGCGGCTGGCGCAACCGGGCGAATTCTCGCAGCGCGCCTTCCTCAACGACAAGCTGGACCTGACCCAGGCCGAAGCGATTGCCGACCTGATTGACGCCGCCTCGCAGGCCGCCGTGAAATCGGCGACCCGTTCCTTGCAGGGCGCCTTTTCACAACGCATCCAGACCTTGCTCGACAGCCTGATCGAACTGCGCCTCTATGTGGAGGCGGCCATTGATTTTCCCGACGAGGAAATCGATTTCCTGAGCGACGGCGTTGTGGCCGCCCGATTGCAGGCGGTGATCGCCAATCTGGATCAGGTGATGCAGGAAGCGAAGCAGGGCAGCCTGTTGCGCGAGGGCGTGCGTGTGGTGATCGCGGGCAAGCCCAATGCGGGCAAGTCCAGCCTGCTGAATGCGCTGGCGGGCTATGAGGCGGCGATTGTCACCGATATCGCCGGGACGACGCGCGATGTGCTGCGCGAGCAAATTCATCTGGACGGGTTGCCCTTGCACATCATCGACACCGCCGGACTGCGCGACACTGAAGACCGCGTGGAGCAGGAGGGAATTCGCCGCGCTTACCGCGAGATCGGACAGGCGGACGGAATTCTGCTGGTCTATGACTTATCCACAGAATTATCCACAAGGGAGTCGCCGCTGGATCTGGCGCAACGCTTCTTTGATCCCTTGCCGCCGCCGGAAATTCTCTGTTTTGTCGCCAACAAGTGTGATCTGGCCGGCTCGCCGCCGGCGGTGACGACAGTGGCGGGTTACCGTCATCTGACCCTGTCGGCGCGCAGCGGCGAGGGTATGGCGGCGCTACGCGATCATTTGAAGGCGCTGGTGGGCTATCAGGATGCCGAACACAGCCCGTTCATTGCCCGGCGGCGGCATCTGGACGCCCTGCAACGCACGCGGCAGGCCCTGCAGGAGGCCGATGCGCAGCTGCATGGCCTGGCGCTGGGGGAATTGATGGCGGAGGAT
This sequence comes from Fluviicoccus sp., assembly GCA_036273075.1. Lineage (GTDB taxonomy): Bacteria > Pseudomonadota > Gammaproteobacteria > Pseudomonadales > Moraxellaceae > Fluviicoccus. The sequence continues at coordinate 3,133 of DASUIL010000350.1, forward strand.
TTGCGGGCCGCCCAGCAGGCGTTGGGGGAGATTACCGGCGAATTCACGGCTGATGACCTGCTGGGGAAAATTTTCGGGTCCTTCTGTATCGGCAAGTAGCGGAAATTCACGAATTTCCGCCGGCGTCCGCTGCGGAATTCTAGCGGCCCAGGCAGTTCGCCATGGCCGCGCCCAGGCCGGTCAGGCCGCTGGCAAAACTGCCGGCTTGTCGTAACCCTTCATCCAGCACCGCCACCCGCGTCTCCGTCGTGGCGATCTGCTGCAACAACGCGGCCCCCGAGGCCGGCTCCCGCACCAGGCAACCGATGCCGCGTTCCCGTACCCGCTGCTTCATCAGCAACAAATGCCGCGCACCCGGACGGCTTTCGCTTTCGCGGCTGAGACTGCCCGCCAGATGCAGGCCGAGGCTGCTTTCCAGATACTGGTACGCGTCGTGATAGGCGATATATTCATGGCGGGGCAGGGCGGCGACCCGCTGCCGCAGCGGCTGCCAGGCCTGTTTCAGGCTCAGGGCGAAACGTTCGCTGTTGGCGCGGTAACGGTCGGCGCGGGCGGGCTGCTGCCGGGCAAGCGCTTCCGCCATGGCGCGCGCGATCAGCACCGCATTGTCCGGATCAAGCCAGACATGGGTATCAAGGGTGTCGGGCAGGGGGGCGCCGTTGTCAGGATTGCGGCGCGGCAGGCGTTTCAAGCCCGGAATGGCGGTGACGGTCAGCACGGCGGCTCCGGGCTTGACCAGCCCGGTGAGAAAGCGTTCGTGCGCCGGGCCGATCCAGACAAGCAGCGTGGCCTGCCTCAGCTGCTGCCGGTCGGAAGGACGCAGGCTGTAATCATGGGCGGACAGGCCGTCCGGCAGCAGTTGCACCGGCTGTTCAATGCCATCGGTGACGGCGGCGGCGATCAGCGTCAGCGGCTTGATGGTGGTGACAACCTCGGCGCGGGCGGCGGCGGGCAATGCGGCCAGCAGCGCCAGCGACAGCAGGCCGTTCAGGATTTTCATCATGCGGGGGCGGGCAACCGTGTGCTAGAATCGGGATGTTATATTGTTGCATTTATTGGCGGGATTACCAACCCATGAAAACCGACGCTTTTGTGCCGCACGCCCACGAGCATTGCATCCACGATGCCATGCACGCCGCCGAACACCTGTGCGCCGAGCGCGGCGTGCGGTTGACCGATATCCGCCGCCGGGTGCTGGAACTGGTCTGGGAAAGCCATCAGCC
>DASUIL010000351.1:0-2544 GCA_036273075.1 Fluviicoccus sp.
TAAGCCATCACCCGGCCCTGCCCCTTTTCCCAGTGCGGCTCGAAGACATGGTGTTTCAGCAGGTGCTTGCCTTCCTGCTCAATCCATTCCGGCTCCACCTTGGCGACGGTGCGCAGGTAGACCTGACTGGTTTCCACCACTTCCGAGGCCATCACCCACGGCGGCGACTTCTTGTGCAGGATGGAACCGGGGAAAATCTTCGCCTTCTGGTTGCGGGCGGCAATGAACTCGCGGTCATCGCCCTTGTGCGCAATCTGCGCCAGCAAGCCGGACAGCAAGGCGCGGTGAATGGTTTCGTAATTCGCCGGTTCGCTGTTGCGGACCAGATTGAATTCCTTGCAGACAATCAGCAACTGGTGGTGGGTTTCCTTCCATTCGCGCAGCCGCAAGTAGGAAATGAAGTGCGTCTTCGCCCATTGCCGCCGCTGGTTTTCACTCAGGTCGCCGCGCACTTCCTCGAAGGTACGCCACAGCTTCACATAGAACAGGAAATCGGAGTCCGGCTCGCGGAACAGCGCATGCTTCTGGTCGGCCTGCGTCTGCTTTTCCGGCGGCCGCTCGCGCGGGTCCTGCACACTGATGGCGCTGACGATCATCAGCATTTCATCCAGGCAACCGTTGTGCGCCCCGGCAATGATCATCCGCGCCAGACGCGGGTCCAGCGGGAAGCGGCTGAGCTGTCGGCCCAGATTGGTCAGCTTGTGCTCTTCATCCAGCGCGCCCAGTTCTTCCAGCACGCGCACGCCGTCATTGATGAAACGGCTGTCCGGTGGCTCCACAAACGGGAACTGGCTGATGTCGCCAAGCCCCAAGGAATGCATTTGCAGGATGACCGACGCGAGGTGGGTACGGCGGATTTCCGGCTCGGTAAATTCCGGGCGACTGAGGAAGTCCTCCTCGCTGTACAAGCGGATGCACAGGCCCGGCGCGATACGGCCGCAGCGACCCTTGCGCTGGTTCGCCGCCGCCTGGGACACCGCCTCGATCGGCAGCCGCTGTACCCGGGAACGGTAGGAGTAGCGGCTGATGCGGGCGAAGCCGGGATCGATCACATAATAAATGTTAGGCACAGTCAGCGAGGTTTCCGCGACATTGGTGGCGATAACGATTCGCCGTCCCTTGCCGGTCGGGTGGAAAATCTTCTGCTGTTCGTTCAAGGACAAACGCGCATACAGCGGCAGGATCTCCGTATGCTGCGGACCGTACTTGCGCAGCGCTTCCGCCAGCTCGCGGATTTCCCGCTCGGTACTGGCGAAAATGAGGATGTCTCCGTGTCCCGGTCTCCCGGAACGACGGCCATGCTCCACGCACTCATCCACCGCCGCCAGCACGGCGCGCGGCAAGGCGTCTTCGAGTTGCTCGAAGCTGTCGTCCTCGTCGGACTTGACCGGCTCTTCGGAAATGGGCCGGTACAGCACCTCCACCGGGAAAGTGCGGCCTTCCACATTGATGATCGGTGCGTTGTTGAAATGGCGGCTAAAGCGCTCCACATCCAGCGTCGCGGAGGTGATCACCACTTTCAGGTCGGGGCGCTTGTCCAGCAGTTGCCGCAGGTAGCCCAGCAGGAAATCGATGTTCAGGCTGCGCTCGTGCGCTTCGTCGATGATCAGGGTGTCATAGGCATTCAGGTAACGGTCACCGGTGAGTTCCGCCAGCAGGATGCCGTCGGTCATCAGCTTCACATAGCCGTCGGCGTTGATGGCCTCACTGAAACGTACCTTGAAACCCACGACTTCGCCCAGCGGGCTGCCCAATTCCTCGGCAATACGCGCCGCGACACTGCGCGCCGCCAGCCGTCGCGGCTGGGTGTGACCGATGTAGCCGGTGCGACCGCGACCGGCCAGCAGGCACAGTTTAGGCAATTGGGTGGTTTTCCCGGAGCCGGTTTCACCGGCCACCACCACCACCTGATGGTCGCGGATGGCGTCGATGATGTCGGCGGCGCGGCCACTGACCGGGAGGTCGTCGTTGAGGCGGATTTCCGGCAGGTTGGCGGTACGCTTGGCAACGTGGGCTTGGGATTGTTCGATCTGGCATTGCAGCTGGGCGGCAGCTTCGTCACGCTTTTCAGGGGCGACACCGCGCAGGCGCTGCCAACGGCCGATCAGGCGCGGGCGGTCGGCGACCAGGCAGGTGTCGAGGGCGGCGAAGAAGGCGGCCTTTTGCATGGAGATTGTTCAACAGGGACGGAAACGGGGGCGTAGTTTAGCGGAATCCGCCTCACTCATCGCGCGTCTTCACGTCTAACAACTCGATCTCGAACACCAGATCCGAGTTCGGCTTGATCAACGGTCCCATCTGTCGCGCGCCATAGGCCAGGTGCGAGGGCACGGTCAGCTTGCGCTTGCCGCCCACTTTCATGCCCATCATGCCCTGATCCCAGCCCTGGATCACCCGGCCGGTACCGATCACGCACTGGAACGGCTGGCCGCGATCGACGGAGGAGTCAAACTTGGTGCCATCCAGCAGCCAGCCGGTGTAGTGCGCCGTAATCAGCGCACCTTTCACGCATTCCTTGCCTTCGCCAACCACGATATCGTTGAT
>DASUIL010000352.1:0-7373 GCA_036273075.1 Fluviicoccus sp.
CCGCACGTGCCCTGCACGGAAGCGGCCCAACAGGCCATACCGACGGATTATGTCTTCCACCATACAACGACTGCCCGAGGCGACCGGCGAACTGACCCGGCGCGACAAGATCATCCTGGGGCTGCTGCGACGCTTCAGCCGCCTGTCCCTGCCTACCCTGCAACGCATCGGCCGCTGGCTGGGCATCATTGCCTCGTGGTTTCCCGGCCACAACGTCTGGGTCATCCGCCGCAACCTGAAAATCTGCTTTCCCGAGAAGTCGGACGAGTGGATTGAAGAAACGGTGAAGCAGAACCTGATCGTGACCGGACAAACCGCGCTGGAGTTCGCCAAGACCTGGGGCGAACCGCCGTCGTACAGCATCGAGCAGATCCGCAAGGTCACCAACGGCCACCTGTTCTTTGATGCGTTGAAGTCCGGCAAGGGCGTGCTGGCGCTGACGCCGCACTATGGCACCTGGGAGTTCATGAACGCCTGGCTGAACCAGCATGCGCCTGCGGTGATCATGTACAAGCCCGGCAAGGATCGCGGTGTGGATACCTTCGTGCGCGAGGCGCGCAGCCGCCTGAGCGCGCAGATGGTGCCCACCGATGAGCGCGGCGTGAAGCAGATGCTGAAATGCCTGAAGACCGGCGGTTTCACCATCATCCTGCCGGACCATGTGCCGCACCAGAACGGCGGCCTGTTCGCGCCCTTCTTCGGCATTTCCACCTGGAGCACGGCGCTGACCCCGCGCCTGATCCAGAAGACCGGCTGCACCGTGGTGGGCATGACCTGCACCCGTTTGCCCAACGGCGAGGGCTTCGAGATTTATTTCGAAGCGCCCCACCCCGATATCTACAGCCAGGATCTGTTCACGGCGGCCAGCGGCATGAATCACACCATGGAAAGCCTGATCCGCCGCGACCCGACGCAATACCAGTGGTCCTACAAGCGCTTCAAGGTGTGCGAAACGCTGAAGGATGTCTATCAGTAAGCGCAGGAGTCCTTCGGGCAGATGGTCAAGACCTTTCACGAGCTGAACAGCGGCAATCCCGAACCTGAGCCATCAACCCCGGCTCCGGGCAGCTCCCTGTTCGCCTCGCTGGAAGCACGCAAGCATGGCCAGACGATGCCTGCCGTCCCCTCTCCGCAACCCGAAAACGCTGCACCACCCAAGCCGGTGTTCCGCCCCGCCGTGCACGCCGAGGTCACCGCTGAGCAACGCGCCGGGGTGGAGGCCGCTGTTCGCGAGCTGAATCTGGATGACTTCATCTTCGCCGACGCCGAGATTTCCCGCATCCTGCTGCTGCAGGACAGCATCCGGCTGGATGACCCGACCTATGTCGGCGAGTTCGGCGGCGACCTCAGCCTGTTTTCCGACAGCATCCTTAACCGTCTGGCGGAAATCTCGCAAAGCCAGTATCCGGCGCAAATCCGCCATTATCTCGGAGCCATCCTGCAACTGACGCGCAAGGTGAACCTGGAGGCGCTGAGGGAAAACACGGGAGGCGGTTTCCTGCGCTCGCTGTTCACGCGCGGCGTCAGCGATCGCGAGGGCTTCCGTCAGCTGGAGCACGAGATCACCGCCATTGCCGCCAGTTGCCTGGAGCGGCTGGCGCTGCTGAAAAAGGCGCAGCAGGCCTTTGTCGACCTGTTGGAAAAGAACGAGCTGCAATTCCGCGCCATCACCACGCAGATGGTGGCGGGACAGTTGCGCGCCGCCCGCGAGCGGCGGAAGCTGGAACAGGAAAATCCGGTCGAGGGCGATTTCTTCGCCCGCCAGCAGCATCAGGACCGGCTGGATGCCCTGGCCCGTTTCGAGCGCCGCCTGCACAACCTGTCGCTGTTGCGGCACACGGTGCTGCTGCGCATGAGCCAGCTGCGGCTGGAACAAAAAAACACGCATTCGCTGATTGACCAGACCCACGAAACCATTACCTTGGTGATTCCGGCCTGGCGGCAGCAGGTCATGGCGCTGTTTTCCGCCGCCGCGGGCGACAGTCAGGCCGAGCTGTATGCCCGGCTCGAATCCACCCAACTCGCCTTGCAGGAACGCCTGCAGGCCATCAACGCTGACAAGGACATCCCATGAGCTTCAAGCCCGTTTCGCCGTTCCAGACGGCGTCCGCCACTCCGGCTCCGGCGGCGGACGCCGTGAACCTGCCGCCGGTCGCCGCCTCCGCAGCGACACCGCCGATGGTGGTCGAGTCGGCCGCCCCCGCCGTGGCCGCCATTGACGTGGTGTTTGAGCGCAATCGCGAGCGCCTGCAACAGGCCGGCACCGATGTCGAGCGGCTGCGGCAGGAAGTGGCGCGGATGGCGCAATCCTTCGACCCGAAGCAGACCAACGCGGTGCACCAGCTGGGCGCTCGCGCCGGGGAAAAGATTGTCCAGTACTCCGACAAGCTGCTGACGCAGGTCAAGACCAAGGACATGGACGGGCTGGGCGAGAAGTTACAGGAAGTGGTGTTGCTGGCCAAGGGCATCAACGTGCAGGCGCTGGTGAAGAACAGCGGCTCCGGCTCGAAGATCCCGCTGATCGGCGGGCTGATTGACTCCCTGCGCATGGGCAAGGAGAAGCTGCTGGGCAAGTACGACACCCTCAGCAAGCAGATGGAAAAGCTGGTCGGTGAGATCAAGATGTCGCAAACCCGGCTCGACACCCGCATCCGCGACCTGGACCAGGTTTATGACTTCAATGTCGAGGAATACCACAACCTGGACTGCAACATCCTGGTGGGTGAAATCAAGCTGGAGGAGCTGCGTCAGGAACTGGCGCGGCGGCAGGCCGCCCCGGCCGCGTCCGACCCGATGGAAGCGCAGCAGCTGGCCGACCTTCAGGACCTGATCACCCGCCTCGACAAGCGCGTGCACGACCTGCGCACCATGCAGATGGTGGCGGTGCAGACCGCGCCGATGATCCGCATGGTGCAGTCGAACAACCGCATCCTGATCGACAAGTTCCGCAATCTGCAGGAACTGACCATTCCCAGCTGGAAGAAGCAGTTCACGCTGGCCATCGCGCTGATGGAACAGCAACAGGCCGTCGAGCTGACACAGAAGATCGACGACACCACCAACGAGCTGATGCGCCGCAACGCCGACCTGCTGCGCCAGAATTCGATCAACACCGCCCGCGCCAACCAGCGTTCGGTCGTGGATATCGAGACGCTGGAACACGTGCAGCAGACGCTGATTTCGACCATGGAAGAAGTGGAACAGATCCAGCGCGACGGCGAGCAGTCACGGCAGCAGGCCGCCGGGCGCATGGAAGAAATGAAGGCGGAACTGATCCAGCGCATGAATGGCGGCTGATTTCCGGATACCCATAGTTAAAGCTGAACAAGGAGACCTGTATGGCCATCAACCTGAAGAAAGGCGACGGCATCAACCTGACCAAGACCGAACCGGCGCTGCGCAATATCCGCGTAGGCCTGGGCTGGGACAAGCGCAGCGGCGGCGGTGATTTCGACCTGGACGCCTCGGTGTTCATCTGCCGCCTGAACGCGGCCAACGAACCGAAGCTGATCGCCGATGAATACTTCGTGTTCTACAACAACAAGCAGTCCCCGGACGGCGGCGTCATCCATTCCGGCGACAACCGCACCGGCGATGCGGGCGGGGATGACGAAACCATCCGCGTCAGCCTGGACAGGATCCATCCCGACGCGCGGGAAATTTCCTTCATCGTGACCATCCATGATGCGGTGGCGCGCGGCCAGAACTTCGGCCAGATCCAGAACGCCTATATCCGCCTGTATGACGACGCTACCGGCCGTGTGGTGGCGGAATACGATCTGGATGAAATGTTCTCGCAGGAAACCGCCGTGCAGTTCGGCTCGTTCTTCCGCCAGAACGGCGAATGGTCGTTCAAGGCCGTGGGCGCGGGCTACCGCCTTGACCTGGGTGATTTCGTGGGCGGTTACCAGTAAACCGATCCCTGCCGGGAGCCGGTCGATCCGGCTCCCGCTTCCCTCGCTGACCGTTTATCCCCTCGTCGCCTTTTCACAATTCTTCCGCTGTTTTTCCCGCCAACATCCGCCGGTTTTGCGCGGACTCCTTGCGGCTGCCGGTCATCGGCTGGCCGGAGTTATCCCGATTTTTGTCCGCCGCTGTCCTGTGCGAAAAACAGGCGAAGCATAAGATTCACACCACGCTTTGTGACACAAACCACAATAATCCGTTTGAATGAGGGGACTCTCATGCAAAAAATGACCGCCATTGCCGGACTGCTGGGCCTGTTGATCGGCTCCGCCGCCGTTGCCGACAGCATTTCCGATTACAACAACAGCTGGGTTGGCAAGGCAAACGCCATGCAGCGCAAGCTGGACATGGCTTCGCCGCTGAAGGACAACAACATCATCGGCACGCACAACAGCTATAACTCCTCAGTCTATCGCGACGCCGACAGCTACCTTGATCCGCAGCAAAAATTCTCGATTTACGATCAGCTGCGCCTGGGCGCTCGCTTCATCGAACTGGACGCGCACTGGACCGCCCATACCAACGGCTGGCCGTGGCAATGGGGTAACGACCTGCTGCTCTGCCATTCCGGTATCGGCACCAGCATGGGCAGCTGGCACCTCGGTTGCAGCCTGACCGACCGCTTCGTGCGCGACGGCATGCAGGAAGTGCGCAACTGGCTGGACCAGAACAGCAACGAAGTGATCATCCTCTACATCGAGGACCACACCGACGGTCACCAGTCGGAACTGCTGAAGGTGTTGAACGACAAGCTGGGCGGGAAGATTTACAGCAGCGGCGGCTGCAAGGCCATTCCCGATACGCTGACCAAGCAGCAGGTGCGTCAGGCCGGCAAGCAGGTGGTGCTGTGGAAGGACGGCGGCTGCTCCAGCAACGGCAGTCTGGCGTCGATGGCTTACACCAGCCTGGGCAATGTCGACCGCATCTGGGAAGACGGCACGATGATCGGCTACATCAACGGCCTGCTGAACGGCGGCGTTGACCGCATCACCGCCGCCGATGTCACCACCGCCTTCAAGACCGGCGGCAACATCGTCAACCTGGACCAGTTCACCAATACGGACGGTCGTCTGGCTGCTGCGGTCTGGAGCTGGGATGTGGGCGAACCGAACAACTACAACGGCAACCAGGATTGCGCCGTGCAGTGGGGCAACGGCCGTTGGGACGACACCGACTGCAACAGCAGCTATGCCTATGCCTGCCACCAGCCCGGCACCAACAACTGGGCCATTACCGGCCAGACAGGTACCTGGAGCGGCGGCGCGGCAGCCTGCGCCCTGCTGGGCAACGGCTATGTGTTTGATGTGCCTACCAACAGCCTCGACAACGAGAAGCTGAAGGCGGCGAAGAACGGCGTCAGCACGGTGTGGCTGAAGCACAACGATATCGCCACGGAAGGAAACTGGATCATTCCCTGATCCGGTTGCGCTAGGCCTTTAGCCGGAACCAGTATTCGGGCCGGCTGTCGGTAGCGCGGGCATTGACCTCAAATTTGCCGCAGGCGCGGATCAGGCTGAGCAGGTTGCGGGAGCCGTAAGTGGCTTCCAGCGCCGACATCTCCTGCGGCATCGACTTCGACAGGCGGTGGGACACGTCGAACACCGGCACCCATCGCCCTTCACCCGTCGCCATGCGGGCGTAATCGTCCAGCACCCGGATCAGGGTTTCATGCTGGCGCAACAACTCTTCCATCGGCTTGCCGTCCAGAATGGCGGCCCACTCCCGCATCGCCGCCTGCTGGTTCTGCACCATCGTCTGCAAGCGCTCGACTTCCGGCAACAGGCGATCCATCTGTTCATCCAGATACACCACGGCCTGCAGCAGGCTCTCGGCGCAGGACATCTGGCAGCGGTTCAGGAACTCATGCGCCAGTTCCTGCCGGTCACTGGCCAGGGTAATCAGCAAGCGTTTGCGCACATCCTCGAAACGATGCTCCTCGCCATCACGCTGGGAAAATTCCCCGTAGGCCGCCAGGAAATGGAGCATGGCCTCCACCTGCTGGAACAGGATGATGTTGCGGCCGACTTTCTGCTGCACATCCGCCTTGAGTATTTCGATCCGGTTTTCCATAGCCATTGTCGATTTCATTGTTATTTCGGAGTTATGCCTGAATCTTAGCTGCAAACCGGGGTAAAAATGCGCTACCCGTCTGCAAAATTGACACGTCTGGCGACCGCCATAAAAAAAGCGGCCCTGGGGCCGCTTTTTGTTTTCAGCGAAAAACGGACGACTTAGGCGGCCGGCTTCTCGATGATGGCGACAACGCCCTGACCACCCGCTGCGCAGATGGAAATCAGGCCGCGACCGCTGCCCTTCTCGTTCAGCATCTTCGCCAGCGTGGCAATGATGCGGCCGCCGGTGGCGGCGAACGGGTGACCGGCGGCCAGCGAGGAGCCGTTGACGTTCAGCTTGCTGCGGTCGATCTTGCCCAGCGGCTTCTTCAGGCCCAGACGCTCCTTGCAGAACGCGGGATCTTCCCAGGCCTTCAGCGTGGACAGCACCTGGGCGGCGAAGGCTTCGTGGATTTCATAGAAATCGAAATCCTGCAGCTTCAGACCGGCGCGGTCCAGCATGCGCGGCACGGCATAAGCCGGAGCCATCAGCAGGCCTTCCTTCTTGTGCACGAAGTCAATGGCGGCGACTTCGCTGAAGGTCAGGAACGCCAGCACCGGCAGGTTGTTGGCGGCGGCCCACTCTTCCGAGGCCAGCAGCACCACGGAAGCGCCGTCGGTCAGCGGCGTGGAGTTGGCCGGGGTCATGGTGGCGCCTTCGCCCTTGCCAAAGCAGGGCTTCAGGGTGGCCAGCTTTTCCAGCGAGATATCCGGACGCATGTTGTTGTCACGGCTGAGGCCCTGGAACGGGGTCATCAGGTCGTTGAAGAAACCGCGCTCGTAGGCGGCGGCCATGTTCTTGTGGCTGTTGAAGGCCAGCTGGTCCTGCTCTTCGCGGGTAATGTTCCATTCCTTGGCGGTGACGGCGCAGTGGTCGCCCATGGACAGGCCGGTGCGCGGCTCGCCGTTGCGCGGCTGTTCCGGCATCAGGTGCTTGGGACGAATCTTCAGGGCGATCTTCAGGCGCTCCTGGGTGGTCTTGGCGCGGTTGAGCTCCAGCAGGATCTTGCGCAGCTTGTCGTTGACGCCCAGGGGCGCGTCGGAGGTAGTATCGACACCGCCGGCGATGCCGCAGTCGATCTGGCCGAGGGCGATCTTGTTGGCGACGAGAATGGCGGCTTCCAGGCCGGTGCCGCAGGCTTGCTGGATGTCATAAGCCGAGGTTTCCGGGGCCAGCGAGGTGCTGAGCACGGCTTCCCGGGTCAGGTTGAAGTCGCGGCTGTGCTTGAGCACGGCGCCGGCAACCACTTCACCCATGCGCTTGCCTTGCAGGTTGAAGCGCTCGATCAGGCCGTT
>DASUIL010000353.1:0-2048 GCA_036273075.1 Fluviicoccus sp.
CACCAGCTGCGCATGCCCCAACAACACCAGGTCCGGCTCCACCTGTTCACAGATGCGCAGGATTTCCCGGTTCATCCAGCCGCCGCCCCAGTGCTTGCTGCGGAACACGGTGCCCATCCGCGCCATGTCGCGGCTGCTGAACTCATAGACAAAATGGCCGTTGCGCACCCACCCCGCCGACAGCTTGCGGTCGGAGTTGTAAAACGACGCCCCGTGCGAGTTGTAGGCGAAGTTGGCGATATGCAGGACTTTCATCCGAGTTTCTTCCGCGCCGCCGGACGCACCATGAACCAGGTCAGGCCCACGCCGATATAACAGGTGGTGGCCATAAAGTAAAAGGAGTAGTCCACGAGGCCGTGCACCAGCATGTACACCAGCATGCCCGCGCCCCAGACCTTCAACAGCGGCAGCCCGCGACTGGGCGCAGAGGTCAGGCGGAAAGCCAGGGTGGCGTACCACGCCGCCCAGAAAATGGCGCCGAGAATGCCGCTGGCATAGAGGATATCCAGATACAGGCTGTGGGTGTGCTGAAAGCGGAATCCGGGGTGGGCGGCCTGCAACACGGCATCATAGGGCATGGCGCGCAAGCCGTACCCGGTCCAGGGCGCTTGCTGCACCCGCTCCCACACCGCTTGCCAGATCTCGGCGCGACCGTTCAGGAAACTGCCGCTGTGCAGCACCAGGCTTTTCAGGGCAACCGGATCCTGCGACAGGACTCCGAGTACTGCCAGCGTCAGGATCAACCCGATCGCGGCCAGGCGCGGCAGCACGATGGCGGTCATGACGCCGCCCGCCGCCAGCACGCCCAACAGGCTGCCGCGCGAATGGTTCAGCACCACCGCCGCCAGGATGACCAGCAGGCCGATGCCCAGCAAGCGCCGCCCGCCGCAACGCGGCAGATCGAGCACCAGCGCATACGCCAGGATGAACAGCATGCCAAGACCGACTCCGAGCCGGTTGCGGTTGACATACCAGTCCAGACCATCGCCGCCATCCAGCCAGGCCGCGCCCGGCGGATGGTTGAAGACGCTGACGCCCAACAACACCATCACCCCGACCAGCAACAACAGCGCTACGGCCGCCGCTACCTGCAGCAGGCTGTCGCGCGTCATGCGCGATACATGGAGCGCGGGGAGAAACAGCAAGATACCGCGCAAGGCGGTCCAGGCATCGTGAAAGGCGGCGGACGGCCGGAAGGCAAACGCCGACCACAGCACCAGCCCCGCCAGCGCCGATCCGAGCCATGGCAGGAAACGTATCAGGTCGGGCCGGGTCGCCTTGCCCAGGAAATACCAGAGCAGGCTCAGGTTGAGCAGGCCCGAGCCGAAGCCGTTGGTCGGCACCAGCGTGACCAGACCCAGCAGGAATGCCGTGGCGAAGGCTTCATCCGAACGCCACGCGCGGATCAGGATATTTTGACGCATCAGTGTTTGTTCTCCAGATTCTGATAAACCGCGACGGTCTTCCGCACCATCGCCTGCAAGGTCAATTCGTTATCGGCCTTGTCGAAATAGGGTTGCATCTTCTGCCGCCAGTCATCGGGATGCGCGACCGCCCAGGCGAGGCGATCCGCCAGCGCCGCCACATCTTCCACCGGCGCCAGCAATTCGTCCGGCACAAAACCGGCCACCATCGGAATAGTGGTCGCCACAATCGGGCGCTTCGCCAGGATCGCCTCGACGAACACATAGGCGAAGCCTTCGTTGCGCGAGCTGAGCACAAAACCGTCCGCCGCCGCCATCAGACGCTGAGCATCCGTGCGGAAGCCCGCCAGACGGACTTCCGCGCCGGTTTTGGCGATGGCAGCCTCCAGTTCGGGCTTCATCGGGCCGTCACCGACAATCAGCACTTGGGCCTTCGCCTGTGCCGCCGCAGGCACCAGAATGTCAAAGGCTTTGGCCTCCACAAGCCGCCCGACGCCGATCAGGATCGGCCGCCCGGCATCAAATCCGAATTCCGCTGCCAGCAACGCACGACCGTTTTCCACCGGCTGCGGTGCGCGTATGCCGTTGTAAATGGCGGTGACCGGCCGGCTCTTGATCAGCACG
>DASUIL010000354.1:0-5559 GCA_036273075.1 Fluviicoccus sp.
TGATTCATGTCTGTCTTGAAAATGGCCGATCTCGACCTGAGCGGCAAGCGTGTCCTGATTCGTGAAGACCTGAACGTCCCGGTCAAGGACGGCAAGATCAGCAGCGACGCCCGCATCGTCGCCTCGCTGCCCACCATCCGCCTGGCGCTGGAAAAGGGCGCGGCGGTGATGATCTGCTCCCACCTTGGCCGCCCCACTGAAGGCGAGTTCTCCGCCGAAAACTCGCTGCAGCCGGTGGCGGATTACCTGAGCGAAGCGCTGGGCCGTCCGGTGCCACTGGTCGGCAACTATGTCGACGGTTTCAGCCTGCAGCCGGGCGAGGTCGTACTGTTCGAGAATGTCCGCTTCAACAAGGGCGAGAAGAAGAACAACGACGAGCTGGCGCAAAAATACGCTGCCCTGTGTGATGTGTTCGTGATGGACGCCTTCGGCACCGCTCACCGCGCCGAAGCTTCCACCCACGGCGTCGCCAAGTTCGCGCCGGTCGCCTGCGCCGGTCCGCTGCTGGCCGCCGAGCTGGAAGCGCTGGGCAAGGCCCTCGACAATCCCGCCGCGCCGATGATCGCGGTCGTCGCCGGCTCCAAGGTTTCCACCAAGCTGGACGTGCTGAAGTCGCTGTCCGATGTCTGTGACCAGTTGATCGTCGGCGGCGGCATCGCCAACACCTTCCTGGCTGCCGCCGGGTATAAGGTGGGCAAGTCGCTGTACGAGGCCGACATGATCGAAACCGCCAAGGAAATCGCCCGCAGCGTCAGCGTGCCGCTGCCGGATGACGTGGTCGTCGCCAAGGCCTTCGCCGCCGATGCCCCGGCCACCATCAAGGCGCTGAAGGAAGTAGAGGATGATGACATGATCCTCGACATCGGCCCGCTGACCGCCGCCCGCTTCGCCAACTTCATCAAGTCCGCCAAGACCATCCTCTGGAACGGTCCGGTCGGCGTCTTCGAATTCGACCAGTTCGGCGAAGGCACCAAGACCCTGGCCAAGGCCATCGCCAACAGCCCCGGCTTCTCCATCGCCGGTGGCGGCGACACCCTGGCGGCCATCGACAAGTACGGCGTCGCCGACCAGATTTCCTACATTTCCACCGGCGGCGGCGCGTTCCTCGAATTCGTGGAAGGCAAGACCCTGCCTGCCGTGGAAGCGCTGCAGCAGGCGGCGAAGCGCCACACCCTGTAATTTTCCGGACCGGCGGCAACGAGGCCGCCGGTCACCCTGATCTGCCCGTCACGCTACATAAGGGAGAATGAACCATGGCACTGATTTCCATGCGCCAGATGCTGGACCACGCCGCCGAGTACGGCTACGGCATCCCGGCCTTCAACGTCAATAACCTCGAACAGATGCGCGCCATCATGGAAGCTGCCGACAAGACCGATTCGCCGGTCATCGTCCAGGCCTCCGCCGGCGCCCGCAAGTATGCCGGTGCGCCGTTCCTGCGGCACCTGATCCTCGCCGCCATTGAAGAGTTTCCGCATATCCCGGTGGTGATGCACCAGGATCACGGCACCAGCCCGGCCATCTGCCAGCGTTCCATCCAGCTGGGCTTCAGCTCGGTGATGATGGACGGCTCGCTGGCCGAGGACGGCAAAACGCCAACCGACTATGACTACAATGTCCGCGTCACCAAGACCGTGGTCGATCTGGCCCATGCCTGCGGCGTGTCGGTGGAAGGGGAGATCGGTTGCCTCGGTTCGCTGGAAACCGGTCAGGCCGGTGAAGAAGATGGTGTTGGCGCGGAAGGCGTGCTCGACCATTCGCAACTGCTGACCAGCGTCGAGGAAGCCGCCAGCTTCGTCGCCGATACCCGCGTCGATGCCCTGGCCATCGCCATCGGCACCTCGCACGGTGCCTACAAGTTCACCCGTCCGCCCACGGGTGACATCCTGGCCATCGACCGCATCAAGGAAATCCACGCCCGCATTCCCAACACCCATCTGGTGATGCACGGTTCCAGCTCGGTGCCCCAGGACTGGCTGGCCATCATCAACGAGCATGGCGGCGACATCAAGGAAACCTACGGCGTGCCGGTCGAGCAGATCGTCGAGGCGATCAGGCACGGCGTGCGCAAGGTCAACATCGACACCGACCTGCGCCTGGCCTCCACCGGCGCCATCCGCCGCTTCCTGGCGGAAAACCCGGCCGAGTTCGATCCGCGCAAGTACTTTGCCAAGACCATCACCGCCATGCGCGATATCTGCATCGCCCGCTACGAGGCCTTTGGCGCGGCCGGCAACGCCAGCCGCATCAACCCGATCTCGCTGGAAAAAATGGCTGCCCGCTACGGCAAGTAAGCCCTGGCGTGTGGTTCCTTGAAAGGCGGCCTCCGGGCCGCCTTTTTCATGCCGCTTATTTCTACAGCGACCGATAGGTTTCCGGTCTTGCTGCCGCTAGAATGAGCGCCAGTCATCCTCCGGATAGTCACCCATGAACGGAACGCCATTGTCCCCCCGGGCTGAAGCCCTGCTCAACGCCCAGATCGCCTACATGATCCGCCGCCTGACCGGCGATGAATACGAGGCTTGGGTGCGCGCCGAGCTGGAAGCCGATCTGCAGAACGCCCGCCTGCTTACCCTGAACCAGGCGATGGAGCCGCGCCTGATCAAGGAGGTGGTGCACCAGTTCGCGCTGGAGCTGGACCTGAGCGGCGGCGTGCTGGAGCTGGTCGCGGCGGTGGCGCGCGCGCTGCACGCGCATCCGGTGCATGCGAATACCACGCTGGGCGATATTCTGAGCGACAACAGCTTCGAGGAAATGCTGGACAAGGTGCTGGAGCTGCGCGATGTCCGTGAACGCCTGGTGCATGAAGTCGTCAGCAACCCGCTTTACGCCGAACTGGCAACCTCGTTGCTGACCGAAGGTGTGCGCGGTTATCTCGATCATGCCGTCGCCACCACGCGGCTGCCGGGCGCACGTTCACTGGCGCGCTTCAGTCGTGAAGCGCTGCAAGCCTTGCCCGGCGGTCTTGAGGAAGCGCTGGAAAGCCGGCTGCACGATTACCTGCGCCGGGCCTTGCAGGGCTTGCTGGTCAGCAGCGGCGAAACCCTGCTGGAGTTGGCTGATACCCGGCTGCGCGACAGCATCCTGGATATCTGGGACGCCCTGAAAACCCGGCCGCTGGCCGACGGCCTGCACCAGCTGACGGCGCTGGATCTGGAAGAGTTCTTTGTGCTGGGTTACGAATACTGGCGGGAAGTGCGGCAGACGGATTTTGTCCGTTCCATCATCGACTCGGGGATCGATACCTTCTTTGAACTGTACGGCGACACCAGCCTCTACGACCTGCTTGGCGAGGTCGGGATTGATCATGAAATCATGGTGCAGCAGGCCATGCGTTTCGGTCCGCCGGTGATTGCCGTGCTGCACGAGCGCGGCATGCTGGAAGCCCTCTTCCGGCGGCAGCTGGAAGGGTTTTTCGCCTCGCCGGAAGTGGCTGCCATTCTGGCGGCGGGCGAGACGGCTTGACCCGGAGCCGGACTCCGGGTCAGATCACCACGGCGTAGCCGCACAGGGCGACGATCAGGAACAAGGCCAGAAATATCCAGAATTCGCGCCGCACCGCGCCGGATTCGAATCCGGGCACCGGGCTGACCGGGTGGGCGTTCAGG
Organism: Fluviicoccus sp.; assembly: GCA_036273075.1. Taxonomy (GTDB): domain Bacteria; phylum Pseudomonadota; class Gammaproteobacteria; order Pseudomonadales; family Moraxellaceae; genus Fluviicoccus. The sequence goes on from DASUIL010000354.1 coordinate 3,609, forward strand.
TAATGATCCACCAGCTCGCTGGCTTCTTCCGGGTTCATGCCCAGTTCGCGGCGGACAATTTTCAGCGCTTCGGGCTTTTGTCCCAATGCCAGGGCGCCGATGGCGGCAATGGGCAGATTCACGTTTCCCTCCGGTGTCTTCATGACGGGTCTCCTTTTCCTTCTTTAAAACATGCCGCCGTCCCGGCAGCCGGACGTGATCCTCACGCCCCTTGATTTCAGCATATCACCGGATCGGGACTTTTCTACTCCAACATGTTGATTTCTTGTACCCAGTCACATCTTTGTCATCCTTGTCCGGGTATCGGCCGGTGTCCAATCAAGTTTATAGTTTGACAACTTTCAAACTAATGGGTATGTTTTGTCCATCGCGCCGCTGATGGCCTTTACCCGCTTCCCGGAGAAGAACGATGACGTCCAGCCTGTCCCCCGCCCAGATTCTCGGTCAACCCTTCACGCTGCCCAACGGCGCGGTCGTGAAGAACCGGCTGGCCAAGTCCGCCATGAGCGAGGCCCTGGGCACTACCGACAACCATGTGACCGAAGGACTGGCCAATCTCTACCGGCGTTGGGCCGACGGCGGTATCGGCTTGCTGATCACCGGGAATGTCATGATTGACCGTCGCGCGCTGGGCGAACCGAACAACGTGGCGCTGGAAGACGAAAGTGATCTGGAACTGTTGAAGCAGTGGGCTGCAGCCGGCACACGCAATGGCACGCAACTGTGGATGCAGATCAACCATCCCGGCAAGCAGGTGCCGAAAGGGCTGAATGTTGAATCCGTCGCGCCGTCCGCCATCCCCTTCGGCAAGGAAATCGCCGCTTTCTTCGCCACGCCGCGCGAGCTGACCGAGGCGGAAATCCTGGACATCATCGCCCGCTTCGGCCGCACTGCCGCCATTGCCCAAAAGGCCGGTTTCAGCGGCGTGCAGATCCACGGTGCCCACGGTTATCTGGTCAGCCAGTTCCTCTCCGGCCACCATAACCAGCGTACCGACCAATGGGGAGGCAACGCCGAGAACCGCCGCCGCTTCGTGCTGGAAGTGTTCAAGGCCATCCGCGCCCAGACCGGCCCGGACTTCCCGGTGGGCATCAAGCTGAATTCGGCGGACTTCCAGAAGGGCGGTTTTACCGAGGAAGAGTCGCTGGATGTGATCCGCGCTCTGGCCGATGCCGGAATTGATTTGATCGAGATTTCCGGCGGAACCTATGAAGCGCCGGCCATGGCCGGTGTGAAGGAAGTGCCGGTCAAGGATTCCACCCGTCGCCGCGAGGCCTATTTCCTGGAATTCGCCGAGAAGGCGCGGCAAGCGGTGAAGACGCCGCTAATGGTCACCGGCGGCTTCCGGACCGCCGAGGGCATGAGTGAAGCCATTACCAGCGGCGCGGTGGATTTCGTGGGCATCGCGCGGTCGCTGGCCATCGAGCCGGATGCGCCGAACCGCCTGTTGTCCGGGCAGCAACCCCGTCATCAGGTCAAGCCGATCAAGACCGGCATCAAGCCCATCGACAAGATGGCGCTGATGGAGGTGGCCTGGTATGCCCGTCAGTTGCGGCGCATGGCCAACGGTGGCGAGCCGAAGCCGAACGAGTCCGGCCTGGTGTCCTTCCTGATCGGTATGACCGAGAACGGCTGGAACACCTTCAAGACCCGTCGCTTGCGGGCCTGAGTCCAGCCATGAAAAAAGGCCCGTCAGGGCCTTTTTTCATTCCGGAGCAGCGGAGGCTTACAGCGCCTCCACCTTCACCAGCTGCTCTTGCAGCGTTGCGATTTCCGCCTTCACCGCCGCCAGCTTTTCCTGCTCCTTGGCCACGACATCGGCCGGAGCCTTGTCGACAAAGGCCGGATTTTCCAGCTTGCCCGCCAGACGGCCGACTTCCTTCTCCAGCTTGTCCAGTTCCTTGCGCAGGCGTGCGGCTTCGGCTTCGGCGTCAATCAGGCCTTTCAGCGG
>DASUIL010000355.1:0-4792 GCA_036273075.1 Fluviicoccus sp.
TACCTCGACCTGTCCTTTGCCTTTGTGCGGGTGCGTTTCGAGGAAGAACCGGACCGGGCGCGGCTGGTGCTGGACAGCAGCGCCATCCCCTCCGCCTGCCGCGCCTTCCTGCTGGAACGGGACATGGCCTGCATCATCGCACTGGTGGAAGACCTGTTCGGCGTGCGCATGCCCTTGCAGGCAGCCTGGTTCACCGGCGCCGCGCCGCGTGACCTCACGCCCTTCATCAAGACCTTCGGTGTGACGCCGCTTTACGAGCAGCCGGAAAACGCGGTGGTGTTCGGGCCGTCCTTCCTCGACCTGTCGATTCCGCAGGCGAATACGCTGACCGCCAGCATTTGCGAAACCCAGTGCCGGGAGTTGCTGGAGCGGCGCAAGGCGCGTTCGGGTCAGGCCGGACGGGTGCGGGAAGAGTTGTTGCGACAACCGCGGCTGATGCCGGACATGGAAACGGTGGCGGCGCGGCTGTGCATGAGTTCGCGCACCTTGCGGCGGCATCTGGATGACGAGGGCGTATCATTCCGGCAGTTGGTGGACGAAATCCGCATGGCGCTGGCCGAGGAGATGCTGGCCATTCCCGGCATGACCATGGAGGATATCTCCGCCCGCCTCGGCTATTCGGAAGTGTCGAATTTCCTGCACGCCTTCAAGCGTTGCAAGGGCGTCACGCCCAGTCAGTACCGCAAAAGCCGTACCTAACCACCCCAGCTGCGCACACGCCCGGTATCGACATGCACGAAGTCGGAGCCGGGATAATAGCCAACGCCGCCCGCCTGCAAATCCAGTGCGCTCTGGTGCAAATTCGCCAGCCGCACGCCGGGAACACGGATGTCCATCGCCTTGCCATCCAGATGCATGCTGTGCCTCGCGACGCCGTTGGAGTTGGCGCGCAGCATGTCATTGGTCTGCGGGGAACGGTAGGCCGAGATGATGTGGAAATCACAGGGACGGTCAAGACGGGCCTGCAAGGAGGCCAGCAGGTCCAGCAGGTTGCGGTCCATGGCCATGACTTCGCCGTTGCGGAAATCACGCATCAGGAAATTGAATTCGTTGAGCGCGTCGGGCAGGTAATTCCCTTCCGCCCAGTACACGCGGCTGAGCCGTTCCCCGGTATGGGTATGGACGAAGGACAAACGCCGCTCCCCCTGATCGGCCAGCAGGCTGGCCCCGGCCCAGCGCGGCAGCAACAGCCCGCCCAGCGCCACGGCGGACAGTCCGCGCAGATATTCCCGTCGGGTGATCGCGGCATTCAGCTTCATCATAGGCAACCTCGTGCAAAAAACGGCAAAAGCTACGGCGCGACCGGATTGAGGGTGATCTCCACCGGTTCGCCCGCAGCGGCTTTCAAGGCGGCGTCGGCCAGCGCCCAGTCAATGCGGCCGGACACCTGCTGCGCGTCGGCCAGCTGGCGCAGTTCCGCCGGGCCGTTCACCTTGCGCTTGTAAATATCGGGGTGTACTTCGATATATATAGGGCCGTCTGGTCGAATTTCAAGCAAAATCGGCCAGTAACTGTTAAGACCTGTTAATCCCTTCTCCACGCGCGGGTAGAGATCGGCGATGTCATCGTTGTGCATGCGCATGCAGCCGTGCGAGCGGAAACGGTACAGGCTGGACGGCGCGATGGTGCCGTGGATGCCGTAACCGCCGATGCTGAGCCCCAGCCAGTGCTTGCCCAGCGGATTGTCCGGCCCCGGCGGCACATGGGTTTTCACCGGTTTGCCCTCGCGCGCCATTTCGGCCTGAATTGACTTCGGCACGTTCCAGGTCTTGTTTTCCTGCTTGTTGGCGACCTTCCACGGCCCCACCGGCGACGGCCAGCTCGGCTTGCCCAGCCCCAGCACATAGACCTTCAGTTCCCCCTGCCCGCGCCAGTACAGCAGCCGCTGCGGCACGTTGATGGTAATGCCGCTTTCCGGCAGGCCATCGGGAATCAGGTGCGAGTACTGCACGGTAAGGGTGTCGCCGATCTTCAGCTTTTTCTTGGGGTCGAGGCCGTTGTGGCGGATCAGCGCTTCCGGCGTCAGGCCGCGCCGTCCGGCAATGGCGCTGAGGTTGTCGCCCTTGGCGATGACCACCTGCTCCTCCCCTTCCCAGCGGGCGGAAGCAAGACGCGCAAACGGTTCAGCCGCGAGGGCCACGGCGGGGAGAAACAGCAGCAAAAAGGAGAGGAAACGCATATAGGCACAGGCGGTCAGGGGATATTTTCCAGCATGACACGCCGCCGGAAACAACTCAAGAAAACGGCTGCCGACGCCCCGCCCGGACGCCGGCAGCCTTGACGCTTAGAGGCGGGCCGCCAGCTCCGCGCCTTCGCGGATGGCGCGCTTGGCGTCCAGCTCGCTGGCCAATGCTGCACCGCCGATCAGGTGGAATTTGGCCTTGGTCGACGCGCCCTCCGGCGGCATGATTTCCTTCAGGCTTTCCTGACCGGCGCAAATCACCACGTTGTCCACCGGCAGCAACTGCTCCTTGCCGTCGATGGCGATCAGCAGGCCCTCGTCGCTAATGGCCTTGTATTCCACGCCCGACATCATCTGCACGCCGTTCTTCTGCATCACGGCGCGATGCACCCAACCCGAGGTCTTGCCCAGCCCGGCGCCGACCTTGGTGGTCTTGCGCTGCAACAGCCAGATCTGGCGCAGCGGCTCGGCCTGATGCGGCTCCACCAGACCGCCGACGGTCTGGTTGGAGGTATCAACGCCCCATTCCTCATGCCATTGCTTCACGGTGATCGGCAGCGGCACCGCCGGGTCGTGCAGCAGGAATTCGCTGAGATCGAAACCGATGCCGCCCGCGCCGATCACCGCCACGCGCTTGCCGACCGGCTTCTTGTCGCGCAGCACATCCAGGTAGGACAGCACCTTGGGATGGTTGACGCCCTCGATCTTCGGCAGGCGCGGCGCGATGCCGGTGGCGACGATGATGTCGTCAAAGCCTTGCGCTTCCAGTTCCTCGCGGGTGACGAAGGTATTCAGCTTCAGGGTGACGCCGGTCAGCTCGACGCGGCGGCCGAAGTAGCGGATGGTTTCGTGGAACTCTTCCTTGCCCGGCACCTGCTTGGCAATGTTGAACTGGCCGCCGATCTGGGCGGAAGCCTCGAACAGCGTCACCTGATGGCCGCGCTCGGCGGCGACGGTGGCCGCCGACAGACCGGCCGGACCGGCGCCGACCACGGCAACCTTGCGCGGCTTGGCGGTCTTCAGATAGACCAGCTCGGTTTCATGGCAGGCGCGCGGGTTGACCAGGCAGCTGGCGCGCTTGTTCTGGAAGGTGTGGTCGAGGCAGGCCTGGTTGCAGGCGATGCAGGTATTGATTTCATCGGCGCGACCGCCCGCCGCCTTGTTCACCCAGTCGGCATCAGCCAGGAACGGGCGCGCCATCTGGATCAGGTCGGCCTTGCCGTCGGCGAGGATGGCTTCGGCGGTATCGGGCATGTTGATGCGGTTGGAAGCCATCACCGGGATGCGCAGCTCCTTCTTGATGTCAGCGGTGACATCGGCGAAGGCGGCGCGCGGCACCGAGGTGACGATGGTGGGCACGCGGGCTTCATGCCAGCCGATGCCGGTGTTGAGGATGTTGATCCCGGCGGCTTCCAGCGCCTTGGCGACCGTTATCACTTCCTCGCGGGTGTTGCCGCCTTCCACCAGATCCAGCAGCGACAGGCGGAAAGCGAGGATGAAGTCATTGCCCACCACCTTGCGGATGCGCTTGACGATTTCCACCGCCAGCTTCATGCGGCCATGGATGTCGCCGCCCCACTCGTCGTCGCGCTGGTTGACGCGCGCGCACAGGAACTGGTTCAGCAGATAGCCTTCGCTGCCCATGATTTCAATGCCGTCATAACCCGCCAGCTTGGCGAGGCGCGCGCAGCGGCCGTAGGCGGCGATGGTCTTCCAGATTTTCGAGGACGACATCTCGCGCGGCTTGAACATGGAGATGGGCGACTTCTTGGCGGTGGCCGACACCACGAAGGGGTGGTAACCGTAACGACCGGCGTGCAGCACCTGCATCAGGATCTTGCCGCCTTCCTTGTGCACGGCGTGGGTGACCAAGCGATGGTTGATGACGTCACCCAACTGGTTGAGCGTACCGCCCAGCGGCAGCAGCCAGCCTTCGCGGTTGGGGGAAATGCCGCCGGTGATGATCAGGGCGACGCCACCGCGGGCGCGTTCACCAAAGTAGGCGGCCAGCTTGGGGTAATTGTAGAAGCGGTCTTCGAGGCCGGTGTGCATGGAGCCCATGACGACGCGGTTGCGCAGTTGGGTGAAGCCGAGGTCCAGGGGCTGGAGCAGGTGCGGGTAATGGGCGTTCATGGGGGGAGTTCCTCTCTGGCGGGTGACCGGGGTTGGCGGGGGATTTTGCCATTGCGAGGGGGTAATTTAACAGTGTCTAGATTAAGGGACATTTGTCTTTTTTGGGGAATGGGTGGTCATTGGGGTCAATGGCTTCGTTGGCAGGCGCCGGTTGCTTGATTAATCAGGGCATCCGCCTGCCGCGGGCCTTCCTTTTGTCTTGGCAAAAGGAAGCAAAACCGTTGTCCTGCGCCAAACTCGCGGGCCGGTCGCACGCTGTTGGACCGGTGCGACTTTCAGGCTTCGTTAGGGGGCTTGTGGCTCAGACAGTGGCTTCGGACAGTTTATGTGCGTTTCAAGGGGGCATCATTTCGGCGATAATTCTGTCTTTCTACCGTGCTATGGCTTGCAATGTCCTCCGATTTCCAGATTAGCCACGAGGGTCAGATCATCCGTTACCGGCTGACGGCCGGGCGCAGTACGCGCGGGGTGGTGTCG
>DASUIL010000356.1:0-2091 GCA_036273075.1 Fluviicoccus sp.
CTTGAACGGCTGGCTGCTGTATGTCTGGCTGGGCCGCAGCGGCCGGTTTTCCCCGCCGCTGCCGCTGCTCATCGCCCTATTATGGTTCCTGCATCCGGCGCAAACCGAGGCCGTCACCTATATCGCCGGGCGCTCGGTGTCCCTGTCCGCCACCGCCCTGCTGACGGGGCTGGTGCTGCTGGCGGGCCGTCACCCGCAGCGCGCGGCGCTGGCGGCGGCCTGCACGCTGGCGGGGCTGACGGTGCGTGAAACGGCCTGGATATTTCCGGCGGCCTTTGCGCTGGCGTTGTGGCTGCAGGGGCATGACCGCCGCAGCATCTTGCGGCTGCTGACGCCGACAGTGATCGTGGTGACGTTGGCGGCGCTGGTGTTCGTCAGCGAACCCCACTTCCGGCGGCTGATTGATGTCAGTCTGGCCGCACGCACACCCAGCGAACAATGGCTGGCCCAGATCGAAGCCTGGCGCTATTTCGTCACCGGACCGCTGCGGCTGACACCCAATATCGATCCCGACCTGCCTGTACCCACGGCCATAACAGCGGCGCATCTGATGTGGGGAACGGCCTGGCTGCTCACGGTCACCATCGCCGCCTGGGGTACGCTGGCGCGGCGGTCATGGGTGGCGGGCGGCGTGCTGTGGTTTTTCCTGCTGCTGGTTCCCACCAACAGCCTGATGCCCCGGCTGGACGTGGCCAGCGACCGCCATCTGTACCCGGCGCTGATCGGCCTGGCCTGGGCGGCGGGCGCGCTGTTGTCAGCCTGGCGCAGCGGGAGGGTGTTGCTATGGCTGCTGTTGCCGCTGCTGGCCGTCGCACTGCTGATCCGCAACGAGGACTATCGCAGCGCCACCGCCCTCTGGGCGCGCACCGCCGAGCAATCACCGGGCAAGAGCCGGGTGTGGAACAATCTGGGCATGGCCTGTCAGCAGGAAGGCCATCCCGACTGCGCCCGCGCCGCCTTCACCGAGGCCTGGCGGCTGGACCCCGGCAACCGCAAGGCGGCCGCCAACCTGTATTTTCTGGAACATCCGGCCGCGCCGCTCTGAGCGGCGCTGGCGCAAAACGGCAAGTCCGGGCCACCGCCCCGGACTACACTGATTTTCTGAACCCGAAGAACAACCAGAGATCCACATGACGTCCGACCTGATCGCCACTATCACCGGCTGGTACCACGAGCCGATGTTCTGGCTGTACCCGATGGGAACGCTGGCCATCAGCTTCAGCACTTTCCTGCTGTTCGCCATCCCCTACACAGTGCTGGCCTGGATCGACCCGCCGGCGCTGGCAAAGTACAAGGTCCAGGATAAACCCTTCGACGTGCGCAAATGGCTGGGACCGACCGTGGGCCGCCTGCTGTTCAACAACGCCGCCATGGCGGTGATCCTGGTGCTGAGCTGGCCGTGGATGCGCCTGACGCCGATCCATCTGGGCGAGCTGCCCGCGTGGTACATCATCCTCGCGCAGTTGCTGTTCTTCATCTTCCTGGATGATTTCCTGTACTACTGGGTGCATCGCGCCATGCACAAGGGCTGGCTGCTGAAGCACGTGCACAGCGTCCATCACCGCATCCGCCAGACCAGCGCCATCAACGGCAACTACTTCCACCTGCTGGAATTCATCATCATCAGCACCCTGGCGCTGGTGGGGCCGTGGCTGGTGGGCGCGCACCTGCACGTGCTGTGGATCTGGATCGTCATCCGCCAATTCGAGGCGGCGGACGGACATTGCGGCTATGTCTTTCCCTGGAATCCCGGCCACATTTTTCCGCTGTATCAGGGGGCGGGCTATCACGACTTCCACCACTCGCAGTATCAGGGTAATTACGCGGGCTTCCTGCCTTACCTGGACCGCTTCTGGGGTACCTACGCCCGGGGTTATGAAGCCTGGCGTGACGCCCGCAAGCCCGCGAAGGCCCAGGGCCAGGCCCCGGATGCTCCCGCCGACCGGCCATAAAAAAACGGGCCTTCAAGGCCCGTTTTTCTGCATGCGCGGAGCAGGATTTACCAGAACTTCCACCACCACTTCTTCTTGGTCATGGTTTGCTCCACTTCCTTGTTCCAGGTCTGGTATTGCTGCAGGTTCTGCGACTTGG
>DASUIL010000357.1:0-3360 GCA_036273075.1 Fluviicoccus sp.
CCGAAGGGGACAATATCCGGGTCCTTCAGCGAGCCGAACACCGAGAACACCAGTTCGCTGACATCGACATCGCTGGTCGGAGCGGGCGGCGCGGACGGGCCGGGTTCGGGCAGCGGGTGTTGCGCGGTTGCACGCACGTAATAGCCCGAACGGGCGCGTGCCGCGATCAGGCCTCGGCTTTCCAACAGATAGTAGGCTTCAAATACCGTGGACAGGCTGACGCCATGGGTGCGGGCGGCCTGCCGCACCGAGGGCAGTTTCTGGCCCGGCGGCAGCACGCCGCCGCGGATCAGACCGGCAATCTGTTCGGCAAACTGCTCGTAGCGTTTCATGGGGAACCCGGATACCCGTGTCAGGATGGTATCCGGGGATTCTAGCGGGTCTGACGCTCTCACGGGCTGACGAAGCGGCTTTTTGTCGTGACCGTGGTGTCCGGGTTGTCCAGATCGCGGACGCGGAAGACCACCGGTCGCGAGCCGCGCTTGCCGTCGTTGTCGGTCAGCGCCACGCTCACCGGCAGCACCGCCAGTTCACCCGCCGCCAGATGCAGCTCGCTGGCTCCCTGCAACGCAAAATCGTCGGCGTCCACCAGTGACACGGCGTAACGGTGCGCGCTCTGCGTCTTGTTGATCACCTTCAGGCTGTAGATGTTCTCGATCTGGCCGTCGCTGTTTTCCCGGTACAGGCCGCGATCCTTGTATACGTCCAGCGCCACCAGCGGCCGGTGCAGGAAGGCGATGACGAAGCCGACCGCCAGCAGCGCCAGCAGCACGGTTTGCGCCACCAGCTTCGGGCGGAACCAGCGGGTCTTGCCGCCCGCCATTTCCCGCTCGGAGGAATAGCGCACCAGCCCGCGTTCATAGCCCATCTTGTCCATGACGCTGTCGCAGGCGTCGATGCACGCGCCGCAGCTGATGCATTCCAGTTGCAGGCCGTCGCGGATGTCGATGCCGGTGGGGCAGACCTGCACGCACATCGTGCAGTCAATGCAGTCACCCAGCCCAAGCGCCCGGGCATCTTCACCCTTGCGGCGCGGTCCCCGGCTTTCACCGCGCGCCTTGTCGTAGGTAATGATCAGCGTATCGGCGTCGAACATCACGCTTTGCAGGTTGGAATAGGGACACATGTCGCGACAGACCTTCTCGCGCAGCCAGCCGGCATTGAGATACGTGCACAGGGCGAAAAAGCCGACCCAGCCTGCCGTCTCCAGATCCAGCGACAGATGCAACAGGTCATTCACCATGGCGCGGATCGGGGTGAAATAGCCGATGAAAGTCATGCCGGTCGCCAGACTTATCGCTAGCCACAAGGCGTGCTTCGCGCCGCGCCGCGCCAGTTTTTCCCCCGACCAGGGCTCGGCATCCAGCCGGATACGCTGGTTGCGTTCGCCCTCGGTCACTTTTTCCACCCACATGAACATCCAGGTCCAGACGCTTTGCGGGCAGGCGTAGCCGCACCACACCCGACCGGCGAACACACTCAGCGTAAACATGCCGAAGGCGCCGATCATCAGCAGGGCGGTCAGCAGGAACAGGTCCTGCGGCCAGATGGTGGCGCCGAACACGTAGAATTTACGGTCGGCCAGATCCCACAACACCGCCTGACGGCCGTTCCAGGTCAGCCAGGTGGTGCCGAAGAACAGCAGCATCAGGATGCCCGCGCCGTAAAGCCGCAGGTTGCGGTAAAAGCCGGTGAAGCTGCGGGTGTGGATGGCGTCGGATGTTTCGATGGGGATATTGCGGGCGGGAATGCGCTCGGACATGAGGGGCGGACCATCGGCAAGGAAATTGCGCCATGATGCCGGTCAAGCCGGTGCAGAAAACAGACTCAGTTCGGTGGAAAAAAAGCGGATCAGATTGCCCAGGCCGATTCCGGGTCGCGGTCGCCAAAAAAAGCCCCGCCGAAGCGGGGCCGTGTATGGCTTTGGCGGCTTACTCCGACTGGATGCCGGTGATCACCCAGGGCGTGTTGTCCTTGGTGCAGTCGCGTTCCAGATGCCAGACGTCGACAAAGTTCTCTTCCACGCCTTCGGTGACATCACGGTAGCGACCGCTGAAACGGACGCTGATCTCGGCAACACCGAACATCTGCGTGGCGCGGCCCAGCTCGGCGTCCAGGCTCAGTACTTCCGTTTGCGGCGCGACGCTCAGCGCGGCGCGTTCGGTGCGCAGTTCGTTGAACAGTTCCGGGGCGGTGAATTGCTGCAGCTTGGCCAGATCATTGCGGTTCCAGGCATCCTGCAGCAGGCGGTAGTTGTCCTTGGCGCTGGTCAGGAAGGCCGGGGTATCGAAGTTCAGCGGCAGCTTGAAAGGAATGTCCGTCGTCGCCGCGCGTACCGGTGCGGTTGCAGCGGTCGCGCCGCCCATTGATTCAAACAGGCTGGGCGCCTTGACCTGCGGGCCGGAACCGGCGCCCGCCAGCACCGGCTGCGCGGGCGCATGCCGTTGCGGCGCGGTCGGAGCGGCGCTGCGCCGCAACCGCCAGGCATTGATCAGCTTGACGATGATGAAGGCCAGCACGCCGATCAGCAGCAGGTCCATGAACTGCAGGCCTTCAAACGCGCCCCCGGCAAACAGTGCCGCGAACAGGCCGCCCACCAGCAATCCGCCAAGCAGGCCTCCCATCATGCCGCCGAACATGCCCTTGCGGCCTTGTTGCGCCGGTGCGGCGGCGGCCTGCTGGCGCTGTGCCGGGACATCGGCCGTATTGCGGCTGGGAGCGGGTGCGGTCTGATAGCTGCGTCCGAAGGACTTGCCGCTGCCCAGACGCTTGGCTTCGGCGGTTTCCATGGTCAGGGTGAAGGTGAGCATGACGGCCAGAAAGGCCCAGAGCATTTTCATGGTTTACCTCAATGAGGCGGGCCGGGGTTTCCGGTCAGCCGGTGGTGGAAAATGATGTGCGCAGTTTGCGGGAAGGCGTGGTCAAGTCAATGATGCAGCAGGCCAAACCGGGCCGTGCTTACAAATCCACAGCACAAGCCGGGCGGCAGGCATGAAAAAGCCGGAACGGGTCCGGCTTTCGGGTGTAGCGGGGAGGTTGACGCGATGCCGTCAGGAGCCGGTCGCCCGCTGCGGAAAGCGCAATACAATCAGGTTGGAAGAGGAGGGGAGACCCGTCGTCTTGACGTTATCCCAGTCCTGGCCGCAGTCCAGGCAGGTAAAGGCGGTCAGGCCCACCCGCACCAGGCGCACTTCCTTCTTGTCGGAATCGCAGCGTGGACAGCAGTCGGAAAACTTCTCGGAACAGTAGTTGTTAGGGCAAAGCACATGTTCCGTATCGTTGCCGATCTGTCTCATGTAGAACCCGCAATGGGGGCACGCACGCGTTGTTATAATCATGTCTGCTTCACCGTTTTGTGTG
>DASUIL010000358.1:0-15725 GCA_036273075.1 Fluviicoccus sp.
TGATATTGCCCTGAGAATGGAGTATAATGCGGGGTTCGCTGCAGACCGGGAACTGGCGGAGCAATGGCGTGAAACGCGCTTCCGCGACCGGGAACGAGGGCATACCCAACTGGGGCCGCACCGCGCCGATTTGCGTCTTAAATGCGATTTGGGGCAGGTGGAAGCGGTCCTGTCGAGGGGACAGAAGAAACTCCTGATATGCGCCCTGAAACTGGCGCAGGTGGCCTTCCTGCACGCACAAGACCGCCGTTGCGTGGTGTTGCTGGATGACCTGGCGTCCGAACTGGATGCCGGGGCGCGGCAGCGCCTGCTGGCGACCTTATTTGACCTTCAGGCCCAAGTGCTGATTACGTCCGTCGAGGCGGATCAAATTTGGCCGTTGTTGCAACAGCTGGATTCGCAGGCGAAATTGTTCCACGTGGAACAGGGCAAGATTTCGCCCGCCCGTTATACACCCGAGGAAACAACATGAGTGATGGCAGCAATTACGATTCCTCCAGCATCAAGGTCCTGAAGGGCCTGGATGCCGTACGCAAACGTCCGGGCATGTACATCGGCGACACCGATGACGGTTCCGGCTTGCATCACATGGTTTTCGAGGTAGTGGATAACGCGATCGACGAAGCGCTGGCCGGGTATTGCACCGAGGTCACCGTCACCATCCATACCGATGAATCGATTACCGTCACCGACAACGGCCGCGGCATTCCCGTCGACATTCACGAGGAAGAAGGCGTGTCCGCCGCCGAAGTGATCATGACGGTGCTGCATGCGGGCGGCAAGTTCGACGACAACAGCTACAAGGTCTCGGGCGGTCTGCACGGCGTTGGCGTGTCGGTGGTGAACGCGCTGTCGACCAAGCTCCGTCTGGTAATCCGTCGCAACGGCAAGGTCTACGAGCAGGAATACGGCCACGGCGAGCCGCAGTTCCCGCTGCGCGAAGTCGGCGAGACCGAACGTCGCGGCACCGAAGTGCACTTCTGGCCCAGCCCGGAAACTTTCACCAATATCCATTTTTCCTATGACATCCTCGCCAAGCGCCTGCGCGAACTGTCGTTCCTGAATGCCGGGGTGCGTATTGTCCTCAAGGACGACCGCAGCGGCCAGGAAGAAATTTTCGCCTACGAAGGCGGCCTGGCGGCCTTTGTCGCCTACCTGAACACCAACAAGACCACGCTGAACAAGGTCTTCCACTTCATCGTGCCGCAAGGTCCGGAAACCAACGGCATCGGCGTGGAAGTGGCGCTGCAGTGGAATGACGCCTATCAGGAAAACGTCTACTGCTTTACCAACAACATTCCGCAGCGCGACGGCGGCACGCACCTGCAGGGCTTCCGCACCTCGCTGACGCGGACGCTGAACAACTACATGGAGAAGGAAGGCTTCTTCAAGAAAGAGAAGGTGTCCGCCACCGGCGATGACATGCGCGAAGGCCTGACCGCCATCGTGTCGGTGAAGGTGCCGGACCCGAAATTCTCCAGCCAGACCAAGGACAAGCTGGTGTCGTCGGAAGTGACCAACGTCGTGGCCCAGACCATGAACGAGAAGCTGGACGAGTACCTGCTGGAAAACCCGAACGTCGGCAAGACCATCGTCGGCAAGATCATTGATGCCGCCCGCGCCCGCGAAGCCGCGCGCAAGGCCCGCGAAATGACCCGCCGCAAGGGTGCTCTGGACATCGCCGGTCTGCCTGGCAAGCTGGCCGATTGCCAGGAAAAGGACCCGGCGCTGTCCGAACTGTACATCGTCGAGGGTGACTCCGCCGGCGGCTCCGCCAAGCAGGGTCGCAACCGCAAGATGCAGGCGATTTTGCCGCTGAAGGGCAAGATCCTCAACGTCGAGAAGGCCCGCTTCGACAAGATGCTGTCCTCCGCCGAAGTCGGCACGCTGATCACGGCGCTCGGTTGCGGCATCGGCCGCGACGAATACAATCCGGACAAGCTGCGTTACCACAAGATCATCCTGATGACCGACGCCGACGTTGACGGTTCGCACATCCGCACGCTGCTGCTGACCTTCTTCTTCCGCCAGATGCCGGAACTGCTGGAACGCGGTCATATCTACATCGCCCAGCCGCCGCTGTACAAGGTGAAGCGCGGCAAGCAGGAACAGTACGTCAAGGATGATGACGCCCTGGAAAACTACCTGACCAATACTGCGCTGGACGATGCTGCGCTGTACGTGAACCCGGAAGCGCCGCCCTTGTCCGGCGTGGCGCTGGCCGCGCTGATGACCGATTACCGCCGCGTGCAGAACCTGATCCGCCGCATGGCGCGCCTGTACCCGGAAGTGATGCTGGAACAGCTGCTGAGCCTGCCGGTGCTGTCCGTCGAGGCGCTGAGCAACGAAGCCGAAGTGCGTGCTTGGGGTGTGAAGTTGCAGGCCGCCCTCGACAACGCCGCCGATCCCAGCCAGCGTTTCCTGGTGGAAGTGATGACGGACAGCGAACAGCACCGCTTCATTCCGCAGATTGAAGTGGTGGCGCACGGTGTGCCGCACAACTACCGCCTCAGCTATGACTTCTTCGCCTCGCCGGAATACCGCCGTATTGGCGACCTGACCGCACAATTGCTGGGCCTGCTGGAGGAAGGGGCCTACATCAAGCGCGGCGAGCGCGTGCTGCCGGTTTCGCGCTTCAAGGATGCCTGGCTGTGGTTGATGAACGAATCGCGCCGTGGTAACGCCATTCAGCGTTATAAAGGGCTGGGGGAAATGAACCCCGAGCAGTTGTGGGAAACCACCATGGACCCCAACAACCGCCGCATGCTGAAGGTAACCATTGAAGACGCTATCCGCGCCGACCAGATGTTCACCTGCCTGATGGGGGATGCCGTGGAACCGCGCCGCGAATTCATCGAAATGAATGCGCTGATGGTGGCGAACCTCGACGTGTAAATTCGGGTACTGAAAACAAAAACCCCGGCGGGAAAATTCCGACCGGGGTTTTTTTATGCACCTGAAGCGGGAATTTTCAAATTTCCATGTTTTCAGAAATGCGGGACCCGTAAATTTTGAAAATGGCAGTGGCCGTAATCCGGCATGACCGGAATTTCATGGGCGGGTATTTCTGGGAATTCCGGAGATACGGAGCGGGCGATTAGGTGTTCGGCCGTAAGTATGAGGCCGAAACAGTTGATGTGATCCCTTAGAGCTGTCAGCAAGCATACACAGGCTTCCAGGAAGGCCTT
Source organism: Fluviicoccus sp. (assembly GCA_036273075.1). GTDB lineage: Bacteria > Pseudomonadota > Gammaproteobacteria > Pseudomonadales > Moraxellaceae > Fluviicoccus. The sequence goes on from DASUIL010000358.1 coordinate 3,189, forward strand.
TAAAAGCTGTTTTTGTCTTTTAAACGACTCAAGGTAGCGCCTCAACGTTATTGCGCCTTTAATGCGCGTTTAGCTGGTTTTACGATTCAAGGATATGGCGTATGCGTGATGCCTGCCAAGTCAGGCATTAAAATTCCGACGAATTTGCCAGCTCTGATTTCAGGCCCAGGAATTTCTGAATTCATGAACGACCGACGCCTGATAGGATTTCTGGAATTTCAATTCTGCGGTCTCTCTGAGAAATTCGGATCGACAGAGTTAACTTATGAATTCAGCGCCTTGCCGTCTCCACTCAGCAAGATTGGAATCTCAGCGACCGGATTCGGCATTACAGGGTGCCAAGATGATAGAGCCATCAATTGTGGACACCTGCGGCGTCACTCACTATCGGGATCCGGGCATGAAACTCTGGTTGGTCTCCGCAAGAGCGCCGGCATCAAGAATGACGCCAATGATGCCGAAGCCATCGCTACTGAGAGGCCCGACAGGACAAAATGCGCTTTGTCGTCATCAAGAGTTAAAGCCTCCGACTCTCCATCACGCTGCCCTGCGCGAAGCTTACCAGAACGCTGCGGCCCGCAACCCCCAACCGGATTCTCAGCCTGCTGCCGGAGTTCGGCATTGCCATCCTGAAGATCCAAGGTGACTTGTGCGAGGCCCTGCCTGAGGTGCTGTGTACCCTGGCCTTTCCTTTCTTCGCCGCTGAAGATGCTGCTGGCTGAGCAGCAAGACCATATTCGGTATCTGGAGGACTATCCTCGTCAGCGAGCAACGCCGGAGATTGTGGATCATGGCCTTGCTGAAGCGACAGACGATCTTCGGCAGATGCTGGTGGCGGCGCGGGGGCAAACAAGCATGCGCAATAAATATGGGTGATGAGAGGAGTATGACCGGCTTACGACCTGCGCACGGATATGCCAGCCCTGGGTTTCACCGTGGACAAGGGATGAAGACGCGGAGATTTCTTATAGAAATTGTTAGGCAGGTCTGTCCGCCATCCTGAATTCATCCAAGCCTGATAGGGGGTATAGGCCATGGATATGACGACAACCACGTATGTTCCACGTGGAACATACAGTTCCTTGTATCGGATTAGAGGTAGGAAATTTCACGCGGTACTCGTGTGACTGGAATTGCTGATTCCCGGTACGGATGCCCCTTTCCAACCAGGAACAGGTCAACAGCCGACTTTCAGGCCTGGAGAGGAGATCAGTCTCCATGCAGGAGAAGCTGCGGTCCAGTCTGGCTTTGATAGAGGTGCCCCAACGGCCCCGCCATGCTGAAAAGACGCTCAGGAGGCCTATGCACTGGGTTACCATGGGTCCAATGGGTAATGGCCGGGAAACAGCCTTCTGGCTCGAATCCGGGTTATCGGCGCAGTGCAGTTGCGTCGAAGCACGGCAGACTCACGAAAAGGTGGCTAAGGGTATAGCGGATCCGGATTGGCTGCGCCTCCCTGACCAATGAGGGATTGCTGCGCAATAGCGGCATGCGGGCGGATTCAGACCCGCGAACAGATATATGCGCAGGATGATGGTCTGGGTGCCGGCGAGCGCTACTGTAAAGCCGTCGCCAGAAAACACCTTGCCGAGGAAGGCAGGGGAGGGAGGGGCCATGGTCCGCTGGTAATGGTCGGCATGGTTACGTTATTGAAGACGCGCAAACGGCACGAACACCGGCACGGGCTCCCCCGTTGCTTGCGGTGCGGATTCCACGCGCTCCCGGCATTCCCGCTACGCGGGAATGCCGTTTCAGGTCATTTTGACCGGCTTTTGCCGCATTTTTCCGAAATCGTCCACACCTGAAACTCCCGCAGGATTTTCCAGACCCTGATTTGTACCCGTTTTCCCGGGGATATGCGCCTGCCGCGTCGGACAGCCGCACAGTCTCGGCAGGAGAGTCTGACGCATTTTCTGCAGATGATTTTACGTATTACATAATCATAATTTTTGTTATATCCGGACTCAGTATCCGTTTTGCCGACCCGATTCGGGAGTCTTGGAGTGCGGAAGGCGTTGAGGGCAAAGGAAGCGGACGTTCCAGGCGGACAGGCCACGGGTGGTATCAGGTTGAAGGTGATTTTACAGGCAGGGAGGAGAGACAAGCCAATGCCCGCCGACAACCGGCGGGCGGGGCTAACCATCATGCTGTTGCGGGATAGAGCGGTCAGTGATCGGGCGTTGTCCGGACTTCGCTGAGCGAAGTGACGGTTTTGCCCAGCACGGAAGCACGGCCGTCGATGCGCAACAGCATCTGGTCGGGCCAGTGGAAAAATTGCTTCTGCGAGACGCACAGATAACGGGTGGCGCCGGATTGCAGCTCGGAGGCCGTGACCTGGTAATCACAGGATATGGAAAAATCGGCTCGCTGCTTGCTGACGCGCAGTACGGTCTGGTACTCATGACCAAAGGTGCCGGTATAAAGCGCGGCAAAGCCGTGGACGAACGCCAGCCACAATACGCCGAGATAGAAAACCGAGCGCACGCCGCCGGCCAGCAGCGTTTCCAGGGTGCTGCTGGAGCTGACGTAGAAGCGTTGCGTACCCTCGCTGTTTTCAATGGCGCGTGCGCCGATCACCAGGATGGCCAGCAGGCTGGCGGCGAAGAAGCCCCCGCCCTGCAGCCAGCCCCGGTCGGGAATGAATTCCGCCCCGAGTCCGTAGACCGCCAGCAGGAAGGCAATGACGATGATGCCGGTCATGATCTGGTGGACGGGTGTGGGTGCGTGATCGCCGTAGAGGAAATGCCTTAGCGCCATGATAAAGAATTCTGGAAGGTGGAAATTATTGTCCTTGTTATGGCTTCCCGAACAGCAAGTGTGTCGCGGTTCACAGTTGTTATACGACAATTCCCGCCAAAAACAAGAGGATTGCCCGCAGCCCTGCCTGCTTTCTTCCGGGTGTCAGGAATTCCCGGATGAATGGCGGTTCAGGACGCCGCCGGTGGTAAGATGCCGCCTTTCCCCGAATCCGGAACTACGCCATGGCCGTCAAATCCACCATCTTCAAGGTTGCCTTGCAGGTCAGCGACCTGGATCGGGACTATTACGCCGCCCATGCGCTGACCATTGCCCGGCATCCTTCCGAAACCGATATGCGCATGATGCTGCGGGTCGTGGCGTTCGCGCTCTATGCCGATGAGGCCCTGGAGTTTACCCGCGGCTTGAGCAGCGAGGATGAACCGGATATCTGGCGCAAGAATCTGCGCGATGAGGTCGAATTGTGGATTGATCTCGGCCAGCCCGACGAAAAGCGCATCCGCAAGGCCTGCGGCCGCTCACAACAGGTGGTGATCCTGACCTACGGCGGCAGCGTGGCGGAGATCTGGTGGAAGAAGACGGCCGACAAGCTGGCGCGTTTCGATAATCTGACGGTGCTGAATGTGGCGGCGCCGGAGTTGGAAGCGCTGGGGGCGGTGGTGGAGCGCACCATGCAGATCCAGTGCACCATTGACCACAGTCAGATCTGGTTGACGGTGGGCGAGCAATCGCTGGAGCTGTCGCCCGCCACCTGGAAGAAACCGGCCTGAGCCGGACTCACCGGCTGCCTCACAGATAATAGAAATCGCCTTCGTCCGGGACGGGCGTCCACTCGGCGGGCATTTGCCAGTTGCGGATCCAGCCGGGAATGTCCCCGGGCGGCATCGGACGGGCAATGCCGTAGCCCTGGGCCAGTTCGCAGCCCAGTTTCAGCAGGGCGACGCCGTGCTCGACCGTTTCCACCCCTTCCGCGATCACCTTGCGGCCGAACGTGCGGGCCATGCCCACCACCGCCTCGACGATGGCGCAGTCGTCGGGATCGGTGAGCATGTCGCGGACAAAGGACTGGTCGATCTTGAGGATGCGGGTCGGCAGCCGCCGGAAGTAGGTCAGCGAGGAATAGCCGGTGCCGAAGTCGTCCAGCGCGAAGCTGACGCCCAGGCGTGAACAGGTTTCGATGACGCCGGAAACCCGTTCGATATCCTCCATGGCGGTGGTTTCGAGGATTTCCAGCTCGATCCATTCCGGCCGCGCCGCCGGGTGGGCGCGCAGCAGGGCGGCCAGTCCCTCGGCGAAACCTTCCTGTTGCAGCTGTTCACCGAAGACATTGATGCTCACCGGCAACTCCAGCCCCTCCTCCGCCCAAGCGGCAATCTGGCGGATCGCCTCCTGCATCACCCACTGGCCCAGCGGCAGCGCCAACTCGGAATTCTCGATCATCGGCAGGAAGAGGCCCGGTGTCAGCAAGCCTTTCTCGGGATGCTGCCAGCGGATCAGTGCCTCGGCACCGATAACCTTGCCCAGACGCATGTCGACCTTGGGCTGGTAGTACAGGCGGAATTCCCCGGCGGCCAACCCGGCCGTGGCGCGTGAGACCACATCCCAATAAGCGCGCAGGCGGCGGTCCTGTTCGGAATCGAAGACATGGTAACGGTTCTTGCCCGACTCCTTGGCGCGGTACATCGCCTGGTCGGCATGGCGCAGCAGGGCGTCGGCATCGCTGTCATCATCGCGGTTGTAGAGCGCGACGCCGATGCTGGCCGAGACCGAGACGCGTTCGCCGCCGACCGGCAAGGGTTCGGCGACCAGCGCCAGCACCCGCTCCAGCACCGCCTGGCATTCATGCAGGTCGTTGAGGTCATTGAGCAGCAACACGAATTCGTCGCCGCCCAGCCGCGCCACCGTATCGTCGCCGCGGAGGGCGCCCAGCAGCTGCCGCGTCACCTGCACCAGCAGCTGGTCGCCGGCGGCGTGGCCATGCTTGTCGTTGACCGGCTTGAAGCCGTCAAGGTCGAGGTAACACACCGCCAGCATCCGGCCGCTGCGGCGGCTGCGTGCGATGGCCAGCGCCAGCCGGTCGGCCAGCAGGCGGCGGTTGGGCAGGCCGGTGAGGGCGTCATAGTGGGCGATGCGGTCCAGCTCGGCCTCGTGGGCCTTGAGATGGCTGATGTCCGAAAAGACAGCGACATAATGGCGGACCACGCCTTCCTCATCGCGCAGGGCGTCGATGGCGATGCGCTCCGGGTAGATTTCCCCGGACTTGCGCTTGTTCCACAGTTCCCCGTGCCAGCCGCCCTCCTCTTCCAGGCTTTTGCGCAGCTGCTCGAAGAATTCGGGGGTGTGCAGGCCGGAGCCGAGCATTTTCGGGGTCTTTCCCAGCGCCTCCTCGCGGCTGTAGCCGGTGATGCGGCTGAAGGCGGGGTTGACGTCGACAATCAGGCGGTTGCCGTCGGTGATGACGATGCCTTCCTGGCTGCAGGCGAAGACGCTGGCGGCGAGGCGCTGGGTTTCCTCGGCCTGCTTGCGGGCGGTGATGTCGCGCGAGAGCATGATGAAGGTGGCTTCGCCGTCGCGGCCGGGTTTGCGCGCGGTCGACAGCTCAAACCAGAATTCGCCGTGCGGCAGCTCAAGCCGGATGGTGTATCCCTGGGACCGGCCCCGCTGCGCGGCCTCTTTCAGCGCCGCCAGCACGGTGGCGGCGGCGTTCGGCGGCAGGATGTCGCGGACGTTGCGGCCGAGCAGGGTTTCGCTCTGGGCGGCCAGCAGCGCCGGGTCGTGCGCCCAGATGTTGCGGTAGCAGCCCGCGGCATCCAGCTCGAACAGCAGGTCGGGAATGGCCTGGAGGGTGGCGTCCAGCTCGGCATGGCTTTCCTGCAACCGTCTTTCGGCCTGCTTGCGCTCGGAGATGTCGACATCGAGGCAATACATTTCCGGCTCGCCGTCGGCATTGAACTGCATGGTATGGCTGGAAAAGACGTGCACCGGCTCGCAGTCCTTGCGTTGCAGCACCAGTTCGGCGGCGGGAATGGGAATGCCTTCGTCCATCCAGCGCGTGACATCGGCGACGACCAGCGGCCGCATGGCGGGGGGGATGATCAGCTCTTCGAGGGTGCGGCCAAGGGCTTCCTCGCGGCTGTAGCCATAGAGCGCCGCGCTGGCGGGATTCCAGTAGATGACGCGGCGATGCCGGTCATAGCCCTGGACGGCGACATTGCTGACGGTTTCGAATATGTCACGGAAGCGGGCATCATCCTGATGCGGCATTCTAATCTTGTTGTTCATGATGGCCGAAGCTGGGTTCGTTATCCTCCGGAACAATAGCACAGAACATTCATCATTTCCGAATGCCGCGCCGCCGGGAACGACCGTTCATCCCGCGCGCTTGCAGACGGTCCGGAAACGCAGTATTTGTGCGGTGAGCCGCCCGCGCGAGCGCGGCCTGTCCGGAAACATAACAACAAGACTGACGGAACCTGACGATGACTCCTGACCTGAGCGCATTTCCCGGCGACAACGGCTTTCCCCTGCTCGGCCATACGCTGGCCTTTGTCCGCAACCCGCGCCTGCTGGCCGCCGACCGTTTCCGGCGTTACGGCCCGGTGTCGAGGGTGAATATCGCCGGAAACCGCGGCGTGCTGCTGCTGGGGCCGGACGCCAACGAATTCCTCACCCTGGATCGTGAGAAGGCGCTGTCATCGCGCGCAGCCTACGAACCCTTCCTCAAGGATACCTTTCCCGATGCGCTGGGCCTGCTGGATTTCGAGGAACATGCCCATCATCGCCGCATCCTGCAGTCCGCGTTCAAGAAGGACGCCATGCTGGACTATCTGGACCTGTTGCAGCAAAGCGCCGCCGCCGCCATCGGCAACTGGATGCCGGGCGAGCGTTTCCTGTTCGCGCCTCGCGTCAAGCTGTTGCTGTTCAATCAGGCGGCATTGCTGTTCATGGGCGAAAGCCAGGGCGACGAGGCGGCGCGGCTGATCGGCCATTACGCGCGCGCGGCGGCGGGCACGGTGGCGCTGATCCGCCTGATGATTCCCGGCACGACCTATTGGCGGGCGGTGCGCAGTTCGCTGCTGCTGCGGGAGATCCTGCGCGGGAAAATCCCCGGGAAGCGCGCCAACCCCAGCCGCGACCTGTTCAGCCACCTGTGTTTCGCCCATTCCGAGGAAGGTGAAGCCTTCACGGACGACCAGATCGTCAAGCACATGCTGGGGCTGATGAGCGCCGCCCATGAAACCACCACCAGAGCCATTGTCGCGATGGCCTATGCCCTGGCGAAACATCCCGAGGTACAGGAGCGGGTCCGCGCCGAGATCGAGGCCGTGACCGGCGGCAGGGCCCTGGCCTACGACATGCTGGACGGGATGGGCTACACCACGCAGGTCTTCCAGGAATGCCTGCGGCTGTGGGGGTCCTCGCACACCATGCCGCGCAAGGCGCTGCGCGATACGGCCTATCAGGACTACGCCATCCCGGCGGGAACGATGGTCTTCATCAGCCCGTCCTTCGTGCACCGCATGCCGGAATACTGGCCCGATCCCGACCGCTTCGATCCGGAACGCTTTGGCGAGGAGCGCAAGGAACACCGCCAGCACCGCCACCTGTTCATGCCCTTCGGCGGCGGCGCGCACAAGTGCATCGGCATGCACCTGGCGGAAATGCAGCTGAAGATCTTCTTCGTCAACCTGCTGCGCCGCTACCGGCTGGCGCTGCCCGATCCGGCCTACGAGATGAAGACGAAGTACGTGCCGGTGCCGGAATCGGCGGACGGCCTGCCGCTGCGGTTGACGCCGCTTTAATCCGGGTCGTGGTGGAAGGTTTTGCTGACGATCTTCCAGACACCGTCCACCTGCAGCAGCGACAGGAATTCGGTGTAACGCAGGGCCTGGAACAGGTAGCGGGTGCGGACGGCGGCCACGCGGCCGATCAGGTCGATGCCGCTGACCTGCATGTCGAAGTCCTCTCCAAGCAGCGCCGGCGGCGACTGGTGGCGCAGGATGTTGAGGTAGGCATGGAGGTCGATGGTGACCTGCTCGCCTTCGTAGTAACCGAAAATGCCGGCTTCGGGCAGGAATACCGTGGCGATCAGATCGGCATTGCCGTGATGCAGGGCCTGGAAATACGTATGGATGACGGCTTCGATGGCGGCCAGGTCGGACATCGGGAAAGCTCCGGCGGAGTGATGCTTCCAGTATCCTCCGCCGGGCCTTAATCCACAAGTTTTATATGGGTATGACCGGCCGGATGCCGCGCTTATTCGTCATGGAGCGCGCACTCATAGCTGGCCGGTTCATAACGGCAGCGCACCTTCTTCATCAGCGCCATCATGCGGCCGTCATAGTAGCCTTCCCGGGTCAGGCGGATGCGCGAGTCACGCATCATGCGCACGTATTTCTCCTGCTCGGCGGCCGGGAAGTCCAGCCAGAGCCCGGCGGGAATGGCTTGTTCCTGACGGCGGATATAGGCGATAGCCTTGTCCATTTCCGGCAGCGCCAGTTGCCGCAGCGTGCTGATGCGGGCGTCGAGATCAGGGATGCGCGGCAGCAGCCGGGCGCGGTTGATCAGCAACGTACCGGTGGCCTGGGTCAGCGGCAGGCGGTAGATGCCGCCGTAGTCGCCCATGCCGCGCTGCAGCTCCAGCGGCTTCACCGCCAGCGCCGGGGCAGTGATGATGTCCACCTCCCCGTTGTTGAACTTGTTGGCGAAGCGGAAGTAATCGGTCGGCACCGCCTGCGCCCCCAGCCGCTGCACGATCAGGGATTGCGGCTTGTCGAAATCCAGCACCGCCACTTTCTTGCCCAGCGCCTTGTCGATGCTGTCGATGTGGCGGTTGTTGACCATGATGTAGGACGCGCCCAGCGGCATGACCGTCACCACCTGGTAGTCGCCCTGGATGGTCATCGGATTGATGCGCGGGTGATCCAGCGTGGCGGCCAGGGTGCGGATGTGGCGGTAGTCCGGCGCCGCGCCGATGGAGTCGATGCTGCCGATGAAGCTGTTGAAGGCGCGGGCGCGCAGGGTCGACAGCGCCACGCCGTCACATTGCCCGGCCTTGAAGTCCTCGGCGGCGATGCGCTCGTCGGTGTAGCTGCGGATGTCCAGCCGCAGGTTCCAGCGCTGCGCCGCCAGCCCGAGGTCGCGGGCGTAGCGGCTGATGTCGCCCTGGCTGCCCTGGAAATCGAAGACGCAGAGTCTGAGGGTGAGAGGATGGGGTAACGGGCCTTCCATGGCGAGGGCGCGCGCGCCACTCAATACCAGACCGGCGGCCAGCGCCAGATGCGCCAGCGGCCGGATTGCTGAACGGGCCATATGCCTTACCTCGTGTTGCCTTGTGTCGTTGATGTGGCCGGAGCCACGCTTTCAACCTAGCACTCACGATCGGCGCTGATCACGGAAACGGTCGACTGTCGGACAATTTATCGTGAATTCACGCCAAAAAAGCTTGCGGCGCCGTGTCTGCCTTAACGCTTGATGACCATGCCCTGGCCGGTAGGCAACGGGATGACTCGGTATTCCCGGCGCTCGAACCAGTCGTCTTCCTTCAGTTTCTGGGGCCGGTAGAGACCCGACCACTCATAATCATCAAGGATGAGGATGCCGCCCGGCACCAGCCGGTCGAACAGCACCTTCAATACGGCCACTTCGTATTCGGCGCTGTTGAGATCAATATGCAGGAAGGCGATCTTCTCGGGGGAATTCCCTTGCAGTGATTGCGGTAGCAGCCCCTTGACCAGCTTCACGTTGTCATAGCCGTCGAAGCGTTTCAGGATTTCCTCGTACAGTCCGGCTTTCTGGCCGTCAAAACCATGTCCGTCGACCGGATTGGTGTCGAAGGTATCGTAGCCCCAGAAGGTTTTCGCGAATTCCTCGCGGCCGAAATAATCGATGACGGTCTTGATGCCGGTGCCGAACAGCGACCCGCATTCCACGAAATCCCCTTCCAGCTGCACGCAATGGTAGGCCGACGTGCAGAGGATGTAGCGACGCCAGAGGATGGCCTGGTCGGCTGCATTATAGATATTGGATTTCCAGGCATTCATGAAAGGCTTGTCATCCAGCGCCGAATTGTTTCGTCCCCAGGTAAACAGGTTGTCGCTCAGATAGTAGCCCGGCTCCTGCAGCAGTGATGCGGCTTCCGTCAAGAGGGCAAGAAATCGTTCCGGGTCGCTCATCCACCATGAAACCTTGGTCGAAAAACTGTAAACCCCCGTAGGGTGTGCCGGATCTAGGATGGGGAGTTCAGTTTTTTTCATCATGGCCTCCTGGCGGCTCGTTCAACCGGTAATTGTTGTGTTGCAGGAATCGGTAATTCGCCGAGTATCCCGGGATTTGCAGGCTTTTGGAATACCGCGGCAGCGAGGCGGCAAACATTTGCAGCCCGGGATCATTCATCGGCGTCCCCGGCGCCGGGAATCGTCATCCTTTAGCCGGAGCAGCGCGGGTGTTACCATTCCCACCTTCCTGTTCCCTGCCTTCCGGATAAGCCTGCATGATCGCTCTCGGCCAGTTCAATACCCTGCCTGTGCTTCGCCTGACCCCCGACTATGTGTGGCTGGATGGCGGGGAAACCGGGGAGATCCGCCTGCCGCGCGCCGGGTTGTCGCCGTTGCCGCAGGCGGGCGAGACGGTGCGGGCCTTTGTCTATACCGGTGAGGACGGTTACCCCGCCGCCTCGGTGCGCACGCCGCTGGCCCTGGTCAACGAGGTGGCCAGCCTGACGACGCTGGAGGCCGGGCGGCAGGGGGTGTGGCTGGATCTGGAGGTGGAGGAAGCGGTGTTCATGCCGCGCGCCGAGCAGCAGCAGCGCCTGGAACCAGGCTGGCGCTCGGTGGTGATGATTCTGGAAGACGAGCGGCTGGGGCTGATCGCTTCGGCGCGGCTGAACGACTTTCTGGAAGACGAGGCCGAGGGCCTGGCGGCAGGGGAAAAAGTGTCGCTGGTGGTGGCGCTGCGCACCGACCTGGGCTTCAAGGCGGTGGTGAACAACCGCTACTGGGGCATGCTCTATGCCGATGAAGTGTTCGAGCCGCTGCGCATCGGCGACCGCCGCGAGGGCTACATCAAGCGTCTGCGCGACGACAGGCGGCTGGATGTCTCGCTGGCCCCGCCGGGCTACGCCAAGGTGGAAGGCGCGTCGGAGCTGGTGCTGCGGCGGCTGGAGCAGGCGGGCGGTTTCCTGCCCTTGGGCGACCACAGTTCGCCGGAAGCAATCCATGCCGAATTCGGCATCAGCAAGAAGGTGTTCAAGCAGGCGATCGGAGCGTTGTTCCGGCAGCAGTGGCTGGTCATCGAAAACGACGGCATTTCGCTGGTGCGCGAGCGCCGCTGAGCCGTCAGCGCCCGCCCGCCGCCCTTTCAACGTTATCCAGTTGCGTCGGGGGCGCTTGCGGCCGTTCGACGCCGTTCAGTTTTTTCAGCGTGCCGATGACATCGTCCGGCAACAGCATGTCGGCGGCGAACAGGCCGACCATCAGCAGCGGCAGCACCGCCCCGGTGCGCTTGAAGCGGGCCTGCAGCGCCGCCGTATCCGGCTTCATGCCGTCATTCCAGTCGCGTTGCTGCGCCAGCAGTTCGCGGACACCGCGCATATACCAGCCGCCAAAGCCCAAGAACAACGGAAAAATCAGGTCGGTGAAAGCCAGCCTGCCGTCCGAAATCATCACGCCAAGTACGATCATCGCCGCGAGCATCAGCCCGGCGCTGAGGCCGCCCAGCAGTTTCAGCGCCTTCTCGCGGTCAGCGGGGGTCAGGGTCAGCGCCGCCGGTGTTCCCGGCGCGGCGTCAGCGGCCAGCGGCAGCGGAATGCGCCAGCCGGTGCCCGCCGCTCCGGGGGCCTGCAGCAGCAGTTCCAGCCGCAAGGCGGCCGGGGAAACGGCGGCGGGTGGCGGCGGCACGGTCAGGGTGCATTGCCAGTCGGTGCCGTCGCGGTGCGGGAAGGTGGCGGCGGTCAGTTCCCGGGCGGTTTGCGCCAGCGCCTGGCGGGTTTCGCCGTCGGAATCGCGGCTGACCTGCGCCCATTGCAGCAACGCGACCGGCTTTTGCCCCGATGGCCAGACGCGGTTGAACGCCAGGCTGAGGCTGGCGGTGTCGCCGGGGCGCAGGGCGGGCAGGTTCTTGACTGTGGGCGCGCCGTAGCGGCGGGTGAAGGCGGTCCAGCGCCACCAGCTGAGCGCCATCCAGCCGCCCACCCCGAAGAACAGGCTGTAGAACAGCAACAGGCCGATGACCGCCGGCTGCTTCCAGAAGGCGCCGATCATGAAGAAGGCGTGGACGGTGACAAAGCCGTTCCAGACCAGCACGAAGGGCAATGGCGCGGGCCTGGTGATGGGTTCGGGGCGCGGGGGGCTGGAAAGCATGGGCCGGGTTCCGGTTGAACAGGATTTGACCTTAGCACGAAGGCCGGAGCGAGGGCAGGTTCAGCCCCACAGCTTCTTGAAAAAGCGCCGGATCGGACTGCTCTTTTTGGGAGCGGTCTTGCGCGGCGCGTCGTCGGCTTTGGGTTTTGCCGGTTCCCGCAGCTGGTCCTGCAAGGCTTGCAGCCCGGCATGATCCGGGACGGCCAGCAGGCCCGTGGCGATCTGGCGGCGCGCTTCAGCGACGTCGCGACGTTCAACGGCGTCCCTGGCCAGCGCCAGACTGACGGCGGCGATGCGTTGCAGGCCCTGTTTGGCTGGTGGATTGTCCTTGGCCAGGGCTTGCACCTGCCGGAAGTAGTCAATGGCGTTATCCCCGGCGGGTTGCGACAGGCGGTTTTCGGCGAAACGCTGTTCCGCCAGC
>DASUIL010000359.1:0-3080 GCA_036273075.1 Fluviicoccus sp.
ATGCCCTGCTAAGGAGTCAGACTCATGAGCCATTTCCTCGACCGGCTGATGTTCTTCCGCCAACCCAAGGAAGAATTCAGCCACGGCCACGGCATCAAGACCCACGAGAACCGTCGTTGGGAAGATGCCTACCGCAACCGCTGGTCGCACGACAAGATCGTGCGCTCCACCCACGGCGTGAACTGTACCGGTTCCTGCAGCTGGAAGATCTACGTCAAGAACGGCCTGGTAACCTGGGAAACCCAGCAGACCGACTACCCGCGCACCCGTCCCGACCTGCCCAACCACGAACCGCGCGGCTGCGCCCGCGGCGCGTCCTACAGCTGGTACCTGTACAGCGCCAACCGGGTGAAATACCCGATGGCGCGCGGCAAGCTGGTCAAGGCCTGGCGTGAAATCCGCGTCCGCGAGAAGGACCCGGTCAAGGCCTGGGCGCTGCTGCAGCAGGACAAGGCCGCCGTGCGCGACTACCAGTCGCATCGCGGTCTGGGCGGTTTTGTCCGCACCAGCTGGGAGGAAGTGAACGAGATCATCGCCGCCGCCAATGTCTACACCGCCAAGACCCACGGTCCGGACCGCATCGCCGGTTTCTCGCCGATCCCGGCGATGTCGATGGTGTCCTACGCCGCCGGCGCGCGTTACCTGTCGCTCATCGGCGGCAACTGCCTCAGCTTCTACGACTGGTACTGCGACTTGCCGCCGTCCAGCCCGCAAACCTGGGGTGAACAGACCGACGTGCCCGAGTCCGCCGACTGGTACAACTCGGCCTACATCATCGCCTGGGGCTCCAATGTGCCGCAGACGCGGACGCCGGACGCCCACTTCTTCACCGAAGTGCGTTACAAGGGCACCAAGACGGTTTCCGTCACCCCCGACTATTCGGAAGTGGCGAAGCTGACCGACCTGTGGATGAACCCGAAGCAGGGCACCGACGCCGCGATGGGCATGGCCATGGGCCATGTGGTGCTGACCGAACACTTCGTCAAGCAGCAGACCCCGTACTTCCAGGATTACGCCCGCAAGTACAGCGACATGCCGATGCTGGTGCGGCTGGTGCAGAAGGACGGCCTGTGGGTCGCCGAGCGCCAGATCCGCGCCTCCGACTTGCCGGACAACCTGGGCGCGACCAACAATCCCGAGTGGAAGACCGTCGCCATCGACAGCCTCACCGAAAAGCTGGTGCTGCCCAACGGCTCCATCGGTTCGCGCTGGGGCGAGAAGGGCCGCTGGAACCTGGAAGAAAAGGCGCTGTCCGGTGAAGACACCAAGCTGCGTCTCAGCCTGAAGGACGCCCCGGGCCGCGAAGTGGCGCTGGTCGGTTTCCCGTACTTCGGCAACATCCCGCACGAGCACTTCCAGCACACCGACCACGGCGACATCATCCCCCGCGCCGTGCCCGCCTTGCGCCTGAAGGACAAGGACGGCAAGGACATGCTGGTCGCCACCGTTTATGACCTGTTCCTGGCCAATTACGGCGTCGACAACGGCATGGGCGGCGACAACACCGCCATCAGCTACGACGACGACGTGCCCTACACCCCGGCCTGGCAGGAAGCCATTACCGGCGTGCCGCGCGCACAGGTGATTCAGGTGGCCCGCGAGTTTGCGGAAACCGCCGCGCTGACCAACGGCCGCGCCATGATCATCGTCGGTGCGGCGCTGAACCACTGGTACCACATGGACATGACCTACCGCAGCATCATCAACCTGTTGGTGATGTGCGGTTGCGTCGGTCAAAGCGGCGGCGGCTGGTCGCACTATGTCGGCCAGGAAAAGCTGCGCCCGCAAACCGGCTGGGTGCCGCTGGCCTTCGCCACCGACTGGGTGCGGCCGCCGCGCCACATGAACGGCACCTCGTTCTTCTACGCGCACAGCGATCAGTGGCGCTACGAGAAGCTGCAGGTCAATGAAATCCTGTCGCCGCTGGCCAACGAGAAGGAATGGGCCAACGTCAGCCTGATCGACTGCAACGTCAAGGCCGAGCGCATGGGCTGGCTGCCGTCCGCGCCGCAACTGAACCTGAACCCGCTGACCATCGCCGCGCTGGCGGAGAAGGCCGGCAAGCCGGTGGCCGAGTATCTGGTCGGCGCGCTGAAGAGCGGCGAAGCCCGCTTCTCCTGCGAGGACCCGGACAATCCCGTCAACTGGCCGCGCAACATGTTCGTCTGGCGCTCCAACATCCTCGGTTCCTCCGGCAAGGGCCACGAGTACTTCCTCAAGCACCTGCTGGGCACCCAGAACGGCGTGATGAACAAGGACCTGGGCCAGGAAGGCGGCGTCAAGCCGTCGGAAGTGACCTGGCATGACAAGGGACCGGAAGGCAAGCTGGACCTGCTGGTGACGCTGGACTTCCGCATGTCCACCACCTGCCTGTACTCCGACATCGTGCTGCCCACCGCCACCTGGTACGAAAAGCACGACCTCAACACCTCCGACATGCACCCGTTCATCCACCCGCTGTCGGCCGCCGTCGATCCCGCCTGGGAATCGCGCACCGACTGGGAAATCTACAAGGGCATCGCCAAGCGCTTCTCGGAACTGTGCCCCGGCCATCTCGGCGTGGAAAAGGACGTGGTGCTGACCCCGATCCAGCACGACACCCCGCTGGAACTGGCGCAGGGTATCGACGTCAAGGAATGGAAGAAGGGCGAGTGCGAGCCGGTTCCCGGCAAGACCCTGCCCAGCATTGTCGTCGTCGAGCGCGATTACCCCAACACCTACGCCCGTTTCACCTCCATCGGTCCCAACCTGGAGAAAACCGGTAACGGCGGCAAGGGCATCAACTGGGATACCAAGAAGGAAGTGCACCTGCTGGGTGAACTGAACCATCTGGTCGCTGACGGCGTCGCCAAGGGCCGTCCGCGTCTGGACACCGCCATTGACGCCGCCGAAATGATCCTGACGCTGGCCCCGGAAACCAACGGCCATGTCGCGGTGAAAGCCTGGGCGGCGCTGTCGGAATTCACCGGCCGCGACCACAGCCATCTGGCCGTGCCGCGCGAGGACGACGCCATCCGCTATCGCGACGTGCAGGCGCAACCGCGCAAGATCATCTCGTCGCCGACCTGGTCGGGCATCGA
>DASUIL010000360.1:0-2491 GCA_036273075.1 Fluviicoccus sp.
CCCGGCGCTGTTGAAGGCGGATTGCAGCACATCCAGGGTCAGTTGTTCGGGCAGGGCGCTGCTGTCGGCGATCATGGCGTTCAGGCCGCCGGTTTCGGCAATCAACGGCACCAGCGGGCCGGGCCGCCGCGCCAGTTGCAGATTGAGATACCGCGCCGTGGCGGTAGAACCGGTAAAGACCAAGCCCGCCAGCGCCGGATGATCGGTCAGGGCATGACCCAACTCCTGTCCGGAACCGTAAACGGCGTGCAGCGCCTCGCGGGGAATGCCGGCTTCGTGGAGCAGGGCGACGGTGCGCGAGGCGATCAGCGCAGTCTGGCCCGCCGGTTTGCAGACCACGGTATTGCCGGTCACCAGTGCGGCCGCGACCTGCCCGAGAAAAATCGCCAGCGGGAAATTCCACGGACTGATGCAGAGGAAAACCCCGCGTGCGGCCCAATTCAGGGTGTTGACCTCTCCGGCAACGCCCGGCAAGGGGGCAGGCGACATCAGCCTTACGGCGGAATCAGCGTAGTAGCGGCACAAATCCACGGCCTCGCGCCATTCGCTCCAGGCATCCGCCGTCACCTTGCCGCCTTCCATCATCAGCAGGTACAGCAATTCGGGGCGATGCGTCTCCAACAACTCAGCCATCCGCTGCAGACAATCGGCGCGGTGACTCACCGGCGTATCCGACCACTCGGGAAAAGCCTCGCGCGCCTGCCGATAGGCGCGTCCGACCTCTTCCCCGGTCATGGTGTGAACCGCGCCCAGCACGCGGTGCCGGTCAGCCGGACTGTGCCGCGAAACGCCCAGCATTTCCGCCTGCTCCGACTCCGGCGGCAGACCGGCGCTCCACGAAGCAAAGCGGAAATCCGCCATGGCGGCCTTCAACCGGTGCAGGCCTTCCACATCGGCGGGACTGAGGCCGGGGCTGTTGCGGCGCGGCGCGAACAGGTCGCCGGGCTTCGGGATCTTCGGGTGGGAATGAATGCCCTCGGCGGCCACGGCTTCCACCGGATCCTTGCATAATATTTCACTTTCAATATGCGTATTAGCTAGTTGATTAACAAAGGATTGCGAGCTTCCGTTTTCCAGCAGTCGGCGCACCAGATAGGGCAGCAGGGTATTGAAGTCGCCGATGGGCGCGTAGACGCGCAGCGGATGACCGCCATGCCGGTGGAAGGCGTCATGCAGGCTGTCGGCCATGCCGCACAGCCGTTGCACCTCGAAGGTTTGGCCGTGTTGCCGCGCCACCGTGTCCAGCCAGGCCAGGGTATGGGCGTTGTGCGTGGCGAATTGCGGCCAGAACTTGTCCGGTGACTTCAGCAGGCGGCGCGCACAGGCGAGATAACAGACATCGGTATGGATCTTCCGGGTGAAGACCGGATAGTCTTCCAGCCCCAGCTGCTGGGCGCGGCGGATCTCGGAATCCCAGTAAGCGCCCTTCACCAGCCGCACCGGGATGCGTTTCCCTGTGCGTACGGCCAGTTCCCCCAGCCAGTCGATCACCGCCGGCGCGCGCTTCTGGTAGGCCTGCACCGCCAGGCCCAGCCCTTCGTAGCCGCCCAGGGCTGTATCGGTGCGCAGGGCGGCGAACAGGCACAGCACCAGTTCCAGCCGTTCGCATTCCTCGGCGTCAATCGTCACCGGAATCCCGGCTTCGGCGGCAAACAATATCAGCCGGGTCAGTTCCGGCAGCAGTTCGCGTTCCAGATCGGCCCAGCGCGCAAGCTCCAGCCGGGGATGCAGCGCCGACAGCTTGATCGAGATGCCGTCGCGTTCCAGCACCGGCCGATGATGGTCCTGATGACCGGCGAGGCTATCCAGCGCCTGTTGGTAGGATTGCAGGTAGTAACGGGCCTCTTCCGGCGTCTGCGCGGCTTCGCCGAGGCAGTCGAAGGAATAACGGCGGCCCGCCTGCCGGGCGGCGATGGCTTCGGACAGCGTTTCCGCCATCACGAACTGCCGCGCCATCAGCGCGATGCCGTTGCCCAGCGCCGTGCGCATCACCGAATTGCCCAACCGCAGCAGCATCCGGCTCCACAGGTCGGGAAAGTTTTCATCCTCGACAAAACGGCGGGCGCGAGCCAGCCATTTCCCGGCCCAGCCGACCAGCTTGCCGTGATCACCGGAGTCTTCATGTTCCCAGTCGGCTTCCGGCAGCAGGCTGTTGATCAGTTCGTTGCGCGAGGCGGCATCGGGAATGCGCAGCAGCGATTCAGCCAGCGTCAGCAGGGTGCGGCCCTCGTGGCTGTCGATGCGATAGGCCTGGATGAAATCCTGGAAGGCCGGATGTTCGGCCGTTCGCGCTTCGCGCACCAGGCTTTCCGCCAGCGCCGCTACATCCGCCTTGGCGCGGGCATCCAGACCGCAATCCTTCAGCAGCGCGGTCAGCACCAGCGCCTCGTCCGCCAGCCAGCTGTCGCGCAGGGTGCGGAAATCACAGGGAAATTCGGGCAGGTCGCGCAGGGGGATCATGGCGGGCTTCCTTCGGGCCGTGGTTCCTGTT